>NZ_SZWV01000098.1:2272-12307 GCF_005280945.1 Citrobacter sp. wls718 | reverse complement strand
GGGAGATCCTGATGCGCCGTTTGTTGTCCCTCACGCTGCTCGGCTTGTGGCTGTTTAGCCCAGTGGCCGCGGCCCAGCTTCCCGGTCTGGTTAGCCAGCCACTGCCCGGCGGCGGACAAAGCTGGACGTTACCGGTACAAACGCTGGTGTTTATCACCTCGCTGACGTTCCTGCCCGCCATTTTGCTGATGATGACCAGCTTCACCCGCATCATCATCGTTTTCGGTTTGTTACGTAACGCGCTGGGAACCCCGTCCGCCCCGCCAAACCAGGTGTTACTTGGACTGGCGCTATTTTTGACTTTTTTCATCATGTCCCCGGTGATCGACAAAATCTACGTTGACGCATATCAGCCGTTCAGCGAAGAGAAGATCTCCATGCAGGAAGCTATAGAGAAAGGCGCACAGCCGCTGCGTGAGTTTATGTTGCGCCAGACCCGCGAAGCCGATCTGGCACTGTTTGCGCGTCTGGCAAACAGCGGACCGTTACAGGGACCGGAAGCAGTGCCGATGCGAATTCTGCTGCCAGCCTATGTCACCAGCGAACTGAAAACCGCCTTCCAGATAGGTTTTACGATTTTCATTCCTTTCCTGATAATCGACCTGGTGATCGCCAGCGTATTGATGGCACTCGGGATGATGATGGTACCGCCCGCCACCATCGCGCTGCCGTTTAAGCTTATGCTGTTTGTGCTGGTTGACGGCTGGCAACTGCTTGTCGGTTCGCTGGCGCAAAGTTTTTACAGTTAGAGGCGCGAAATGACACCTGAATCGGTCATGATGATGGGCACCGAGGCGATGAAAGTCGCTCTTGCCCTCGCCGCACCGTTGTTACTGGTTGCACTGGTGACGGGGCTGATTATCAGCATCCTGCAGGCGGCAACCCAAATTAACGAAATGACGCTATCGTTCATTCCGAAAATTGTCGCGGTCTTTGTCGCTATTATTGTGGCCGGGCCGTGGATGCTTAACCTGTTGCTGGACTATGTGCGTACGCTGTTCAGCAATATCCCCTATATCATCGGGTAGACGCCGCCATGCTGCAGGTGACGAGCGATCAATGGCTTTACTGGTTGAACCTGTATTTCTGGCCACTGCTGCGTGTATTGGCACTCATTTCTACGGCACCGATCCTCAGTGAGCGTGCGATACCTAAGCGGGTAAAGCTGGGGTTGGGCCTGATGATAACGGTGGTTATCGCCCCGTCCCTACCTGCCAATGACGTGCCAATTTTCTCCATCGCAGCATTATGGTTGGCGATGCAGCAAATCCTGATCGGTATTGCGTTAGGCTTCACCATGCAATTTGCATTTGCTGCTGTGCGTACGGCCGGTGAGTTAATTGGCCTGCAAATGGGGCTTTCTTTCGCCACATTCTTTGACCCCGGCAGTCGACTGAACATGCCCGTGCTGGCACGACTGATGGATTTACTTGCCATGCTGCTATTTTTGACCTTTAACGGTCACCTATGGTTGATCTCACTGCTGGTAGACACGTTTCATACCCTGCCGATCGGCGGTCACCCGGTAAACAGTAATGCCTTCCTCGCCCTTGCTCGCGCGGGCAGCTTAATATTTCTCAACGGGCTGATGCTGGCGCTGCCGGTGATGACGCTGCTGCTCACGCTCAACCTCGCGCTCGGGTTGTTAAATCGTATGGCTCCCCAGCTCTCCGTTTTTGTCATTGGCTTTCCGCTGACCCTGACGGTAGGTATTTCTTTAATGGCCGCATTAATGCCATTAATTGCCCCATTCTGCGAACGATTATTCAGCGAAATTTTTAATTTACTTGCCGATATCATCAGTGAAATGCCCACAAATAATAACCCATAGTATTTATCCTGTTTTACTAAGGATTGTCCGAAATTAAAAAATAGACCACATCTACCAGGATAACGCTGCCGCGGCTTATTTGTTTTTGCCTTACTCACAGAACGCAACATTTACTTTACTTTAAGAAGTTTCCTGGCAAATTATACGCAACTTTACGGGATAGTAAATCCGCCTGAAAACAAGCAGTAAAAGCGTCATCTTGGGTTGTTATTATTCCGTTTAGTTGTGCAGAAATAATCAGGTAAGGGGAATTATCGTTACGCATTGAGTGAGGGTATGCCATGTCAACGATTATTATGGATTTATGCAGTTACACCCGGTTAGGGTTGACCGGGTATCTGGTAAGCCGGGGGGTGAAAAAAAAGGAAATCAACGGTATTTCAACCGTTGACGAACTCAGTATCGCCTGTGACGCACATCAACCTGCTGTGGTGTTTATTAATGAAGACTGTTTCATCCACGATCCGGCTAACAGTCAGCAAATAAAGCAGATCATTAATCAGCATCCCAGTACATTATTTATCGTATTTATGGCTATTGCCAACGTCCATTTTGATGAATATCTCTTGGTCAGAAAAAATTTATTAATCAGTTCAAAGTCGATTAAACCGGATTCACTGGACGAATTGCTTGGCGATATTCTTAAAAAGGATGCGGATATTGTTGTCGATGTCAATCTGCCGACACTGTCATTAAGCCGCACCGAGTCCAGCATGTTACGCATGTGGATGGAGGGTCAGGGAACCATTCAGATTTCCGATCAAATGAATATCAAAGCAAAAACCGTCTCATCCCATAAGGGGAATATAAAACGAAAGATCAAAACGCATAATAAACAGGTGATCTATCACGTCGTTCGACTCACCGATAACGTCACCAACGGTATCTTTGTGAATATGCGCTAGTATGTGCTGACTGGTGGGAATGTCACCAGTCAGCATCAAGACAAAAGCAGTATGATTAGTCTACCTTCTCCACAAAAATACCATCCTGATGACCTGACTCGTTAAAGAACCAGATACCGAGCGGGTAGTCTTCCATCGAAACCAGGTACATGGTGCCTTCACTAAACTCCTCGATTGCCAGTACCCGGCCAGGCCGACGAGGACCGCCGTCCGTTTTGACTGTAACCCGATCATTCACCTTCATCATTTTCCTCCTGTGGCTTTGTGCCAGTGTAGAACAAATTCTATTTTCTGGCAGCGCCTGGCGTGCGCGATTGCGGGTTTTCTCGACGGTCTATACTTAGAAAGTGTGCATTAGCGATTTTGCTGCATACACCCGGTATCCGTAACGGTTGAGAGGTAGGTGAATGAAAACCGCGAAAGAGTACAGCGAGACGGCCAAACGTGAGGTCAGCGTTGATGTAGACGCGCTGCTGGAGGCAATCAACGAAATCTGCGAGAGCGAGATTCATCGCAGCCGCGATGACCCGGATCGCGTCAGTGTTGACGGTCGTGATTACCATACATGGCATGAGTTAGCCGAAGCGTTTGAGTTAGATATCCACGATTTTAGCGTGACGGAAATCAATCGCTGACTTCAGGCGAAAAAAATCCCGGCCCTCAGTGGGTCGGGATCAAGCTTGCTTATGCAAGAAGCACTTGAAAATTCGTTACACCAGGAAATCTGATGTGAGGCCAACCTTATCTACAATTTTTTTGCCTGACAAGTAAATAATTCTCACCAAAATGATAAATATAACTAATGGTTGAGAGATCACTCACTTACGCCTGAACGTAATGTTCAGGCATCCTGCCGTTGTTGCCCTTTACCGGACGTCAGTTCATCTTCACGGAATGCTTCCCGTTTGACGCCAAAGCCATCGTACCAGCGACACTCGACCATGCCGCTAGCGTATCCGGTGACAATCATGCGTGGGCCACCCTGTTTCACGGTGACTTCCTCACTGACAGAAAAGACCATACCTGCCTCCTGTATCAAGAGAAACCTTTTCACCTTAGACGACAAGCAGCCTTTTTGCATAATCAGGTAAACAAAAATTAGTGTGAAACACCGCGCAGTTTTGCCACCATTTTCACCAGCAGTACCACAATGCCACCAATGATAAAGCCCAATACAAGGTTTAACAGGGTCGGAATCATCATTGAAATGAATGAATTCTGTTGCTGGGCGAACTGCTCGATCGCATGATGCAACGGCGCGATCCCATGGACGACAATGCCACCCCCTACCAAAAACATCGCCAGAGTTCCTACCACCGACAGCGTTTTCATCAGCCAGGGCGCCGCCACCAGCAAGCCTTTACCCAGCGCCTGAGCGACCGCGCTGCGCTTTTCAGCCAGCCAGAAGCCGATGTCGTCCAACTTGACGATAATGCCAACCAGGCCGTATACGCCAACGGTCACCGCTAAAGCGATCCCTGACAGCACCAGAACCTGATTGAGCAACGGTGCATCGGCCACAATTCCCAGCGTAATCGCCACAATCTCCGCAGATAAAATAAAATCGGTACGTACGGCCCCTTTGATTTTATCTTTCTCAAAGGTCAGTGGGTCCTGCGCCGCCAGCTCTGCCAGACGCTGCTGGCGTTCTTCCGGCGTTTCCTGATGTTTGCGCGCCTGCAGCGTATGCAGGACTTTTTCCACGCCTTCAAAACAGAGGAACGCCCCACCAATCATTAATAACGGGGTAATCGCCCAGGGAATAAAGGCACTGATCAGTAACGCCAACGGCACAAGAATAACTTTGTTGACGAAAGATCCTTTTGCCACGCTCCAGACGACCGGAAGTTCACGGTTTGCCCGTACGCCCGATACCTGCTGCGCGTTAAGCGACAGGTCATCTCCCAGAACGCCCGCAGTTTTTTTTGCGGCCAATTTTCCCATCATGGAGACATCGTCAAGCAGCGTGGCGATGTCATCGAGTAAGGTCAGTAAGCTACTTCCTGCCAAAATTTTCACCCTCAATATTATTTTTTTCCGTCATTAGTATGAAGTAAAAAACGTGATGCTGAAACTCACCTTTATGGTCAACAAATTTTTAACAACAACGGGCAATTATAAATCTCGCCAGCACGATAGTTTTGACGTTTACTATGTTGCGCCTTTTTATTTCCACCGTGAGGGATTATGCGTTTCAGGCAATTGTTACCGCTTTTCAGTGCGCTGTTCGCGCTGTACATCATTTGGGGTTCCACCTACTTCGTTATCCGCATTGGCGTTGAGAGCTGGCCGCCGCTCATGATGGCCGGCGTGCGTTTTCTGTCTGCGGGGATTTTGTTAACCGCATTTTTACTTCTGCGCGGCCACAAACTGCCGCCATTACGCCCGCTGCTCAATGCCGCACTGATCGGTATTCTGCTGCTGGCAGTGGGAAATGGGTTGGTCACCGTCGCCGAACACCAGAACGTCCCTTCCGGCATCGCTGCCGTGGTGGTCGCTACCGTCCCACTGTTTACGCTGTGCTTCAGCTATTTCTTTGGCATTAAAACCCGCAAGCTGGAGTGGATGGGCATCGCTATCGGACTGGCCGGGATCATTATGCTTAACAGCGGCGGGAATTTGAGTGGCAACCCCTGGGGTGCAGTGTTGATCCTGATTGGCTCAATGAGCTGGGCATTCGGTTCCGTGTACGGTTCCCGCATTACCTTACCCGTGGGTATGATGGCCGGTGCAATTGAAATGCTCGCCGCCGGTATCGTGCTGATGGGGGCCTCGCTTATCTCCGGGGAAAAGCTGACTACAATGCCATCTTTTTCTGGGTTTATGGCGGTCGCTTACCTGGCGCTGTTCGGCTCCATTATCGCCATCAACGCATATATGTACCTGATCCGTAACGTGAGTCCGGCGCTGGCAACCAGCTATGCCTACGTCAACCCGGTTGTTGCCGTCTTATTAGGTACCGGTCTGGGAGGTGAAAGCCTGGCGTTCATCGAGTGGCTGGCACTCGGAGTGATTGTTTTTGCCGTGGTGCTGGTGACGCTGGGTAAATACCTGTTCCCGGTCAAAGCAGACGCGGTCGCCGCACCGTCGGAAAAGTCGTTACAGTAAATGAATACCCTGGGTGTCGATCTGCGCGGTAGCGCCACCGCTGCAGATCCACTCGACCACGCGCTCGGACAGCGCCTCATCGCTGAGTTTTTTTCGCCCTCGTATGGCGCACTCCCAGATAATGAGTACCCGCCAGCCAAGTGCCTGCAGTCTCTCGCGATCCCGCGCATCGCGTTCGACGTTTTTGCCTATTTTAGCCAGCCAGAATTGCGTGCGCGTCGCGGGGGTCTTAAATAAATAACACTCGTGGTGATGCCAGAAACAACCATGGGTAAAAATAACACACTGATAGTCATCCACCACAAAATCAGGGCGGCCAGGTAACGCCGCATCCTGCACGCGAAACGTTACCCCCTGCTCCGTCAATACGCTGACCAGACGTTTCTCAATCGCCGTATCGCGGGTCGCGATTGCCCGCATATTTTTACTGCGCGTGGCCTTATCGTGAACGTCTGCCATGCAGACTCTCTTTCTCACGCAGCGCGACGGCCTGTTTGATTTTTGGCTCCAGCAGTCGGGCTACCGCCGCAAATGCCGGGACCACCACCGAATTGCCGAACTGGCGATAGGCCTGGGTATCAGACACCGGAATACGGAACTGATAACCCTGAGGCGACTCAAATCCCATCAGGCGCGCGCACTCTCGAGGTGTAAGTCTACGTGGTCGGTGCAACTGGTTGTGCGGATCGTCAAAATCCTGTTCACCCAGCGCCATATCCCAGCCACGGTCGATTAATATTTCTGCCCCGTCCTTGTAATAGCGCGCAGATAACGTGCGCGTTACGCTGTGCGGATTGCCAGGATATACCATGCCGTAGCCAAAGCCGTTCCCCCGCGCCTGATGCTTTTTCGCGTAGCGATATAAATATTTCCACAACACCGGCGTCAGGATGTATTTCACGTCAACGGTCGGTTCAAGCAGCTCGGCCAGCGTAATACGCCGCTGCGGGTAGCGGGTGACAATATCCCGTAGCGTAAAGTCATTTTTCAGATTCAGATCGCGTCGAAAGCCCACGAGGACAATACGTTCGCGATGCTGCGGTAAAAAGTGTTTTCCATCGATAATTTTAGGATCGTCCGGCCCGTTTTCCGCCGCATCCGCCACGTCATACCCTAACTCATCCAGCGTTTGCATAATGATGCGAAACGTTTTCCCCTGGTCATGGCTCTTCAGATTTTTGACGTTTTCCAGCACAAAGATTGCCGGACGGCGGGCATCAATGATTCTGACCACGTCGAAAAATAGCGTACCTTGCGTATCACAGGCAAAACCGTGCGCACGACCTAAGGCATTTTTCTTGGAGACGCCTGCCAGCGAAAACGGCTGGCAGGGAAAGCCAGCCAGCAGCACATCATGCTGAGGGACATGCTGGCGGATATGTTCAGCCGCCTCCTCATCGCTCACCCCGGCACGATGGCTTAACGTAATATCGCGAATATCTTCATTAAAATAGTGCTGGTCAGGATCGCAATAGTAATTCGCTTTGTAAGTACGCACCGCATGCTTGTTCCACTCGCTGGTAAACACGCACTGTCCACCGATCGCTTCGAAGCCGCGGCGAATACCGCCAATTCCGGCGAAAAGATCGATAAAACGAAAAGCATACTGCGGATGATGCACCGGCGGTGTCGGTAGCAAGGTCTTCAGGTGGGAATATTCACGATCGCTCAGGCGGTGCCATGTCTCGTTCGCCACCACACGTTTAAAGATGGCCGGGCTCCAGTGATGCTCACCGACGCCATTAAGGTGAGCCACCAGCGTTTTCACGTCGTAAATCTCAAGCAGCTTAGCCAACATCACCTGCACGGCGATCCCGGTATCCTCTGTCATCAGGTTTATGGTGCCTGTTACTGAAAAATTTTCCTGCATACATTTAACCGGCCGAAATGGATTAGCGACAGGTTAACATAAAACAGAGGTGTTTACGTTTCAGCTGTGCAGGCTACCGATGCGCCTTAAAGGGCTGAATCGCGGTGAGATCCAGCTCCTCATACTCCCCTTTTAACTCGGCGCTTAATTTCGCCATATAGGTCAGCAAAAAATCAGCGTTATGCTGCGCTAAATACCGTCCCTGTGCCGTTTGCATCGTCATCGGCAGTTGCAATAATTTGGTCTGGAAATGATCGAGTGCATACTGCTTGTCGTTGAGCTCGCGCCGTTGTGCAAAAGGGTCTTCCGCATCAAACAGGGCCACCCCCAGCGCGCCAGAAACCGCAAATACGCGAGCTAAGCCAATGGCCCCCAACGCCTCAAGTCTGTCAGCATCCTGAACAATTTTGGCCTCGATCGTGGTTGGCGAAATTTTTGCGCTAAAACTGTGTGCTTCAATGGCATGACTTACCGCCGGCAGCCGGTCTTCTGGAAATGTGGGGAAAAACTGCGTCAATACGCGGCAGGTTTCCTGCGCCGCCAGTACCGACGAGCGATGTCGGTCAGGATGGTTTTTCGGCAAGCTGATAAGGTCATGAAAATAGCAGGCTGTCAGCACCACCAGCCAGTCGATGGTTGCATCAGCACCCAACTGTTGTGACGTCATCCACACACGACGAAAATGAAAGATGTCATGGGCTGCATCCTGCCCGAGGTGATTTTCACGTAACCATGCTTCAAATTGCGACTGCCAGTACTGTAAATCCATGCTATTCCTCGCGAGCGCTACGGCCATATATACACCGCATAAATTAACCCACCTATTTTATAACATCAAATGATTAATCATTATGGGCCAGGGCCAGAATCTACAAATTATAAATACAATCAACATAAACATACTAAATTTATATAAAATCAAAATTCAATATAATCAACATAAAACTCATAACCTAATGATAAATAAATCATTTACATGGTAAATGTGAAACGCGTAAACATATTAAATAAATAACAAAAATCCAAACAGAAATATTTTGAAATCTTTTAAATAGATTTGTTACACGTTATATTTTAAAATAAATGAACTTCATAGAATAGTATCAAAACGTAGTCTTTTGGATAGAACTACATATTCACATCAATTATTATCATAAGGGAATACATAATGAAAAGAAAAGCTCTGGCACTTCTTCTCCCGGCATTATTAGCTGCAGGCGCAGCAAATGCGGCAGAAATCTATAATAAAGATGGCAACAAACTGGATCTGTACGGCAAAGTCGATGGCCTGCGTTATTTTTCTGATGACGCTGGCAGCGACGGCGATCAGACCTATGCGCGTCTGGGCTTTAAAGGCGAAACCCAGATTAACGATATGCTCACCGGCTACGGTCAGTGGGAATATCAGGTTATGGCCAACAATGCTGAAGGCGAAGGCGCAAACTCCTGGACTCGTCTGGGCTTTGCCGGCTTAGGCTTTGGTGAAAACGGTACCTTCGACTACGGCCGTAATTACGGCGTGGTCTACGACGTAGAAGCCTGGACCGATATGCTGCCAGAATTTGGTGGCGATACCTACACTCAGACCGACGTATATATGACCGGCCGCACCAACGGCGTGGCAACCTACCGTAACAAAGGTTTCTTTGGTCAGGTAGAAGGTCTGAACTTTGCTCTGCAGTATCAAGGTAACAACGAAAGCGCGGGTTCCGGCGAAGGTACCGGCAATGGTGAGAACCGTAAATTGGCGCGTGAAAATGGCGACGGTTTCGGTATGTCCACCTCTTACGATTTCGACTTCGGTTTAAGCCTGGGTGCTGCATATTCCAGTTCTGATCGTACCGACAACCAAACTGCTGCTGGTCGCGGCGATCGCAACTATGACAACAAATATGCAGGCGGAGAAACCGCTGATGCCTGGACCATCGGCGCAAAATATGACGCAAATAACATTTACCTGGCGGCCATGTATGCTGAAACTCGCAATATGACTGCATATGGTAAAGGAGATGGATTAGAAGGCGGTATTGCCAACAAAACCCAGAACTTTGAAGTAACCGCTCAGTACCAGTTCGACTTTGGTTTGCGTCCTGCGGTTTCCTTCCTGCAATCTAAAGGTGTTGACTTAGGCGGCTGGGATCACAATAGCAATGGCACCCCTCGTTACACCGACAAAGATCTGGTCAAATATGTGGATGTTGGCGTGACTTACTACTTCAACAAAAACATGTCCACCTTCGTTGATTACAAAATCAACCTGCTGGACGAAGACGACAACTTCTATGCAAGTAATGGCATCGCAACTGATGACATCGTTGCCC
>NZ_SZWV01000098.1:0-2207 GCF_005280945.1 Citrobacter sp. wls718 | reverse complement strand
CGCTTCATATGAAGCGGGCTTTTTGTTTATACGAAGCGTATTTTCGCGCCTGGCAGGCAATACAGCGACAAACTTGTGAGGATATTCAAAGAAAAAAACATCGGTGAGAACTGTCGTTGAAAGCAAGGCCTGCAAGTGCTTGAATAGTGGCGGAGAGAGGGGGATTTGAACCCCCGGTAGAGTTGCCCCTACTCCGGTTTTCGAGACCGATTTCATTGGTAATATTTTCAATAACTTAACTTTTCACGCTGGTATATCCACAATATTTCCACTTCATAAAATTCAACTAGTTACTCGTTTCTCCATACTTAATATACCAACACTTTCTGAGCTAAACCTAAGCTTCATTCTTACGGAAAGGAGGTGAAATTATGCGCAAAATTTTACTATTCAATAACATGTGAAAACTATCTATACCTGTTTTTGCACTTAATGGTCTGGTCAGGTTAAGTGTGATACTTACAGTATGTCCTATTGTCCCTATTTTGATAATATTGACCATTAATAGATCAGGGTTTAATTGTGCTCATCGATAGCAATGTCTAGTTGCATGTGAAGAGCATCCTCTCAAGGAAGGTTATGAATGAATATGGGTTATCTTTCAATCGCTGCATTAACTGTTGCAGTATTATTAGTTGTCATCGTTTTTGTCCTTTTGACAAAATTACGCGCAGTGAAGGCCTCAGATGCCAGTAAAACAGCACAACTTGAGCGTTATTCCGTCATTTCTGATGCAGAAACGGAAGCAACTCGGGTAACGCTAGAGGCGGAACAACAAGCTCGAGAAATCATCGACGGTGCAAAAAGCACTGCTGCCTCTCTGGAGGAGGAAGCAACTACATTGTTGAGTAATGCACAGTCAACGACCCTATCATTACAGGAGAGAATTACTTCATTACGTGCCTCATATGCCGAGAAAAAAAGCATTTATGACGAACTCGAAAAAGCGATAGCCCTTTATCGTGAAGATGTAGATTTTGCAGAGATGGGTATGTTCGACCCACATTTCGATTTCGACACTTCCGAAGAGTTTAAGGAGGCGATCAAAGATAACAGAAATGAGCAAAAATCCTTATTACGCCTCAAAAACAAAGCCGGAGCTATCTGGTGTGGAACTGACTGGACGGTCCATAATTCCCGTGCCGAAGGGAAAAAAATGACTACCCGAGCTATCAATCTAACAGCGAGGGCGTTCAATGGTGAGTGTGATGCAGCAATTGCCAACTGTACATTCAAGAACTGGTCAGTCATGCATGACAGGATCCAGGCAGCTTTCGATAAAATCAATGCACTCAACGAAGTGAATGATGTGCATATCAGTAAAGAATATCTCAGACTGAAGTTAAAAGAGCTCGATCTCGTACATGCCTACAAAATGAAAAAACAGTCAGAAAAAGAAGAACAGCGGGAAATACGTGCTCAAATGGCAGAAGAACGCAAAGCTCAGCAGGAAATTGAGCGGGCGATTCGAGAGGCAGAAGCGGAAGAGCTTCGTGCACAAAAAGCACTGGATAAAGCCCGTAAGGAAATGGAGTCAAAATTGGCGCAACTGACTACCGAACAGGCAGAAAAATATCAGTCAAAAATTGATGAGTTACGTGACGCCTTAACCGAAGCAGAATTGAAGGGCCAAAAAGCTTTGAGCATGGCACAGCAAACCAAACGTGGGCATGTCTATGTCATTTCCAATGTAGGGTCTTTCGGCGAAGATGTTTTCAAAATCGGTATGACGCGCCGTCTTGACCCTCAGGACCGGGTGGATGAACTAGGAAGTGCCTCAGTACCTTTTCTCTTTGATGTTCACGCCATGATCCATAGTGAAGATGCTCCAGCGCTAGAAAATGCGCTTCATCAACACTTTGATGCCAAACGAACGAACCTCGTTAATAGGCGTAAAGAGTTTTTTAACGTCAGTCTGAAAGAGATCAAGAGTGCTGTTTATGAACTTGCAGGTAATGACGTCGATTTTATCGAAACAGTTGTAGCACAACATTATTACGAGACATTGGCATTACGTAAGAAAAAAAGTGGAGTGGCAGAAGTGCAAACCCAGCATACTGCCGTCCAACCACGTTTTGCTGAGTCAATTTAAGCATAGCCTACTACGTAATACGCTCGTAAAACTACATACTTCCGTTTCTGGCAAATAGCAGCCCTCAAGATGGTATTACGGCGTCATGGGATGTCGGGGGTCGGAGGTTCAAATC
>NZ_SZWV01000097.1:37856-39394 GCF_005280945.1 Citrobacter sp. wls718 | reverse complement strand
GTAATGCCTGCATAGGAACCTTTGGTAGAACGCCGATTTAAGCCCTGTTCACCAGGGCTTTTTTACGCCATTAAAGTGTGTTTATTTTTCTCCGTCGCTGGGGTTATTTGAGAAAAAGTCGAATTTGTTAACCTGGTTTTATCTCAACGACAGAGGTAAGACGGATGATTATTGGATATGCACGCGTAAGCTCAAACCACCAGGACACCGAGATGCAGATGATTGCTTTGATGGCGGCTGGCTGTGAGCAAATTTTCGAAGAGAAGGCCAGCGGCCGTAACACCAAACGTCGCATCCTGCGTCAGGTGGTGGGCATGTTGCAACCGGGGGACGAGTTGGTACTGTGGAAGCTGGACCGCATTGGCCGCGATGTACTACATGCTCTGATGACGTTTCACGAACTACATAGCCGTAATGTAAATATTCGCTCGCTTACCGATGGTGTGGACCTCAAAACCGCCAGTGGCCGCTACAACTTCCGCAATATTCTCTCAGCAGCGCAGTATGAATCTGATCTCAACAGCGAGCGCACTCTGGCAGGTCTGGCAGTTGCACGCTCCAAGGGGCGCTATGGTGGTCGCAGGCCGACGTTTACAGACGAACACTGGGACCGCTTTGGTTTGGCGTTAAAGTCAGGTAGGACTCACAGGGAAGTTTCGCGGGAATACGGTGTAGGACTCTCGACACTGTATAAAAAATTTCCAGGTAATAATTCTATTTCTGTTCTGTGATCCACTTCTCGATGGCCGTCTGTTTAAGGCGGCTTAAACACTTTTCAAAATAAGTATCAATATCAAATCACTTAGATAATTCCGTAGCGGCGTTTGTGTGAATGACACTTAAATTTAGAACGCTCCGCGCGATCCAATTTTAGGCGACAAAGTTTCACGATTTATGTGCCGCGCTACACCCACAAACCAGGTACCGTTATCCGTCGCGCCGCCGCCCAGCGCGGTCATGGCTGGGGGAATGAATTGCCCGTCAACCTGCTGGCCTTTTCCATGAAGAAATAAACCAAACACGCCGCCGCCATAGCCCACGGCAGGTTCTGTAATCACCACAGGGATGGGTAAAAAGCCGTACCGGTTTTCTTGCAAATAGCGGCTCATATCCAGCATCCCATCTTCAGGATCGATCAGGCCAACGGTGTGCGCTTGTCCGCAGAAAATCAGCAGCAAAAGGGAGGTTTTTTTCATGGCGCGGTTCCTTCCGGCGGTATGGCAGGCGCGGCATACCAGTTTTCTTTCGGCACCCTCACCGCATCATCGGGTTGCAACACAAAATTCGGCGACATGATCTGTACGCTAAATTCGTTGAACACATCCTGAATATGGCTGTACAACGCGTTGCGCGCCTCAGCCAATGACTGCCCCGGTAATAACCTGACCTGCAATTCATAAGAGACATACCAGTCCATTAACGCCAACTGGCGCACAAGCGGCGGCTGGGATAGATCGATTCCTTTTGCCCGCTTGGCAGCCAGTTCCAGCATGGCATGCACCTGCCGCCAGGGGGTGTCATAACCGATGGTGACACCG
>NZ_SZWV01000097.1:25352-37807 GCF_005280945.1 Citrobacter sp. wls718 | reverse complement strand
CCCCCCGAGTTTTGTGCGCTGAGATTGGTAATTTTGCCGCTGACCACCACCGCGTTCGGCACCGTGACGACGTAATTTTCACGGGTAATGATTTTGGTAGCGAGCATGCCTATCTCGCTCACCAACCCTTCGTTATCCGCAACGCGAATAACGTCACCTTTACGCAGGGCGCGGGAGTAGATCAGCACCAGCCCGCTCATGGCATGATTCATTACCCCTGCCGACCCGAGTGTCAGCATCAGACCAAAGAACACGCTAATCCCTTTGAACGCCAGTGAATTGGCGCCAGGAAGGAACGGATAGGCTGCTGAAAGGGCGAACAACCACACCACCACGGAAATCAGCTTACGCGTCGCCCCCACGGTTTCAGGGTGAATACCGGGAAGCTGTAAGCGCCCTGCTTCTACCTGATTAAGTACAACTTTAAGCAGTTTAAGAATAAACGCGGTGATAAGAACAATAATCAGGACAATCATCAGCCCCGGTAATGCCGACGCAATCGACAGCGCGATTTCACGCAGCACCCGTATCGACCAATCACCCAAAGATGTCCCCCAGACACGCGTCCAGGGAAACAGGCTAAATACCCAACTGAGCCAGACATACAACGCGACCATGCCCAGCAGAATCATCAATAAGGCATACAAACGTGCCTCGATTGCACCAGTAAAACGCCGCCAGCGCTGGGGGAGCCAGCTTCTGTTGGCAATGATTCGACGCCGGTAATAACGGCGAACCCATCGCCATGAACGGTACGCGCCATAGAAAAAAAGAATCAGCCCCAGCAATCCCGCGGCTGTTTTCACCGCAGACAGCGCCAGCCAACCGCCGTCAAATTGATCGCGCAACGCCGTCCGCTGGGTCTCCATGCGCACCAGCACCCGCTGAGCGGCCTGATCGAGGGTCAGATCGTCGCCTTCATCCAGATCGGCTTGCGCCAGCAGCAGCAGCGGTTTGCCGTTCATGACGATCAGCCTTCCCGGCTGGTTGTAGCGGGTTATCGGCACAATTTTCAGCGGTTCACGCAGGTCCGCCTGCGTAAAATTACGCAGCGTATTACGGATGCGCAACACCCGCTCTTCTGGCGTGGTTAAGCCAAATTTTGCCTGCAGCATCACAATCGGCTGGTGAAAGATATACACCGTCCGCGCACGTTCCTGTTCCGATGGCTGCTGTCGGGGCTCCGCCGCGAATGAGGGAAAAGCCAGAGCGCTAATAAAACACATCAAAAAAATGAGCAGTACCTTGTTCATACTCACCATCCCGCATGTGTAAACATACTGACCAACACTGTCCGCTTAAATGGAACGGTCTTGAGCATGGTGGAACTCCTTTCATTAGCGGCAAAAAAAGTATAGGAAACAAATTGATGAAAGACGCAGTTAAAAAAAACAATATTTTTACAATTTTAAACATATCAATATTGTTTATAAAAAAGTGCATGCATGATTAGTAGTCTATTGATTAGAAAGGAGGTAATAAAAAACAATGATTTTTCGATAAACGGTATCGCGGTCATAAACCGGGTATAGTGGCGCCATAAAGTCATTAAAACGGATACACCATGAGCACTGCAGGGAAAAGTAACCCACTGGCGATTGGCGGCCTGGTCGCCTTGACGCTCATCTGGAGCTACAGCTGGATCGCCATGAAACAGGTCACGCTGTACATCGGCTCGTTCGACTTCACTGCCCTACGCTGCACTTTCGGCGCACTGGTCTTATTTATTGTCCTGATGCTTCGAGGCCGAGGGATGCGCCCGACGCCTTTCCGCTATACGCTGGCAATTGCTTTGTTGCAGACCTGCGGCATGGTTGGGCTGTCGCAATGGGCGCTGGTCAGCGGCGGGGCTGGTAAGGTCGCGATCCTGAGCTATACCATGCCATTCTGGGTGGTGATTATGGCGGCCATGTTTTTGGGCGAACGCATGCGGCGTATACAGTATGCCGCGATTGCGGTAGCGGCATCCGGACTGCTGCTGGTTTTACAGCCGTGGCAGATGGACTTCACCTCAATGAAAAGTGCGTTGCTGGCGATCCTGTCGGGGATCAGTTGGGGGGCGAGCGTCATTGTCGCCAAGCGCATGTATGCCCGTCATCCGAATATCGATCTGCTCGCGCTAACCTCATGGCAGATGCTGTATGCCGCACTGGTGATGAGCCTGGTGGGGCCTTCCTGGTCCCTCAGCGCAGCCCTGACTGGCAGCCGGTGGTCTTCTGGGCGTTAGGCTATAGCGCCATACTGGCAACGGCGCTGGCATGGAGTTTATGGCTGTTTGTCCTGCGTAATTTACCAGCCAGTATTGCCAGTTTAAGCACATTGGCGGTACCCGTTTGCGGGGTCCTGTTTTCCTGGTGGCTGCTGGGTGAAGAGCCCGGCGTAGTTGAAGGGAGCGGGATTGTATTGATTGTTGTGGCGCTGGCGATCGTCAGTCTGAAAAAACGGTCCCCTCAGGTGCAGAGCATCAAAAAATAAGTGGCCCAAAACACACGCCCCGCATAATGCGGGGCGTTGATTATCGACATTACGAACGCTTGCGCGGCATCATGCGTAGCAGGGTATTATCCCGCCAAAAATAGTGATGCATCAGGGCGGCAGCGGCATGAAGACCAATGACAAAATAGCCCAGTTTTGCCAGCGTCACATGCCAGGACTTCAGCATATCCACAATATCAAAGTTGGCTTCTGTCGCATGTGGCATAACGATGCCAAAGGCGATCCACGGATTCCCTCTGTTGTACATCATCACCAGACCAATTATCGGCAGGACGATGAACAACAGATAAATAACCAGATGCCCAAGATGCGCCATACCGGTCATCATTGGCTTCGGTTTTGGCACAATCGGCGGCGTCGGATATTTAAGTCTGACCAGCAGGCGCGTTACCATCAGCGCTAAAATCGTGATGCCGCAGGACACGTGTACCATGTTGAACCCGGGGCGATAGCTGCGCGGGAAAAATCCGCGGAGTTCCATGGCACAGTAGGTCACAATCACCAATAAAAAAACCAGCCAGTGGATGCCAATTTGCAGGCCAGAATACTTATTCCCCATAACACTTCCTGAGTAAAAACAATAATGCGTCAACATAACCAGCTTTTGTTAAAAATTCATTAACTTTGTTAGATCCTTTTCCGTTGATTACGTGTAACCGCAAAAAATAACGATTGCCGGTACCCCGCCAGTACAGCGGAATACCGGTTGCAGATGAAGCATTACGTCCCGGTCACCATCAGTACGTCATCGACAAAATTTTTGGCGCGCGGAATATCCGACTCATCCACATGTTCAATAATCAGCGGAATATTCGGATGGTTTTTAGCGAGCAGTTCCACATACAGCAGATAGTTGAGTGACCCGAGGCCGGCAGCCGGCAGTTCCACCGAACCGGCCCCACGGAAGCTGTTATGCTCCGCGGCTCCGTCGCCAAATTTCTCAATAACCACATCAGTTTTTTTGCAGTCCTTGGCGTGGGCAATTTTAATTTTACCGTCGAGCACGTTGAAGATGCTGTGTAGTGTTTCATCAATAGCATCAATGTTTTTGTCGTCGAAATAGTTGGTGGGATCCAGCGCCAGCCCAAGCCCTGGATGTTCAACATCACGCATCAACCGCGCAACCTGGCTTACCGAACCGATGATGTTGTTGACGTAGTTTTCCACCAGGAAAACCGCCCCATGCTCCCAGGCAAAGGTCGCCAGCTCTCGGGCGATACTTTTGAATTCCTGATACGCCTCTTCGGTGCTGTTTTGGGGATCGTATAGCCAGTCGCTGTCGACGTTATAAGTCCCTGTTTCGCTGATCACATACGGCGTACCAAAATCCCTTGCATGCGCCAGGATCTCTTTTACCGCCGCGATGTTCTCCGCGCGTTTTACCGGATCAGGATGCACGAGATTGGTATAAGCTGAAATGGCAACAATGGGCAGATTCGCCTGACGAAACGCGTCACGCACCTGGTGCGCTTTCTGTTTGGTAATGTGTCCACGGCTGAGATCAATATCAGTGAATTCGAGGTCGAGCTGTACGCAGCCCATGCCCGCCTGCTTAATCTTCGCAATGGTCTCTTCCAGCGTGTAAGGGTAATAACCGGTAAAGATGCCGACGTTAATCATTTTGTATTCTCCAGAAGGATTTCATTGAGATAAACCGTTCGTTCTTCCTGTATTGAGAGGTAACAGGCTTCAATACAGGCCAGCGTGCCTACGTTATCTTTTGCGCTGATGTCCGGTTCGACGCCGTGCTCCAGAGCGCACATCAGGTTCGCCATGGTGCCGATAAACGCATCCGGGAACCACTGACGTTCCCATTGCGGCATCACCCAGCGATCCGGGTAGTCGCGCGATGCAAGTTTCAACGTGCTGCCGCAATACTCCGGCGGTCGGCGGTGCCAGCCGAAATCGCCTTCTGCCAGCCCATCGGTACCTTCCACACGTCAGTTGATGTAGTTGTTTTTGGCACAAGGTTCCCCCGGCCAGGCCCAGACATCATCCAGGCTGGTCGCGATCAGGCCATTGGCATACTGGAAGGTGTATTGCGTAATACCATCGGTGTGTTCAAAGGTGGTTCGCGGATCAGTGCGGCACACAGCGGTCACTTTTATCGGATGACCAAATAAAAAGCGGAAGGCATCGATATGGTGAATCGCCATCGCATACAGCTCGAGCTTTTTGTATTGCTGCAGGAAGTGCTGCCAGTCGGGTATAGCGCGCATATCAATACTGGCAATCACCGGCGTGCCGATGAGTTGATTATCGAGAATGTACTTCAGCGCCCGCATTGATGGGTCATAGCGCATATTGGAGTTCACTGCGATGGGAATACCACTCTGTTGACTCAGCCGCACGATTTCACGCCCGGCCTCCAGCGACATCGCCAGCGGTTTCTGACAAAGAATGGCTTTCACGTTTTTCGCCGGGGAATCTTTAGCGCAGATAAAGCGCACGATCTCTAACTGAATATGCGGCGGTACAGCGATATCAATAATCTCAATCTGCGGATCACACACCATCTCCTTCCAGGATGCATACACTTTCGGGATGGCAAACATGTCGGACAGGCGCTGGCTATGGGTGGTATCCAGCGAAGTGATACCGTAGGTCGTAAAACCGGCTTTCTGATACGCCACCAGATGGCAGTGCTCAACAATAAAGCCGGCCCCGATAATACCGATTCTATAATCTTTTCTCTGCGGTAACGCCGGACGAGTCGCCTGTTCTAATAAGCGTTCTAACGAATCCATGATGCCCCCGTTGATGATGATATGCGTTGGCGGCGAGGATCACCTCGCCGCTGTTGTTTAGTGCAGCGCACGGCCTTTCACCACCGAACGCTCTCGCTGTGGTGCAGCACTCCGCTGTTTTTGCAACCAGAATTGTTCAATTTCTTCCAGCGATTTGCCTTTGGTTTCCGGCAGCATCCGTTTGGTGATAATCAGTTGGATCAGACACATAACGGCAAAGAAATAGAATGTGTTGTTACCGCCAAAGGTGGCGAGCGTAAAAGGAAACAGCCAGACCACCAGGAAATTAAAGATCCACTGGGTAAAGGAGACCAGCGCCACCGCTTTGCTGCGGATCGCGTTAGGAAACATCTCCGAAACCAACGTCCAGAAAACCGGGCCGATACAGGCAGAAAAACAGGCGATATACGAGAACAAAAAGAACAGCGTCACCCCCGCTGGCAAGGCATGATGGAACGAGAAGCCGAGGAAAAACAGCGACACACCCATAATCAACGAGCCATAGAGATAAAGCGGGCGGCGCCCTACTCGATCAATTAACACCACGCCAACCACGGTGGCTGTCAGGTTAATAATGCCCATAAAGATATTGAAATAGAGCGCGGAGCTTATTGAGAACCCGGCAGCCATCATAATTTTCGGCGCATAATCGAGGGCGGCATTACAGCCGATCAACTGCACCAGCACAGCCAGAATCAGGCCTAGCATAATGCTGCTGCGCGCGTCTTTATGAAACAGCGTGCTGGACTGAGTAGCATGATGGGCCGCGAGGTTTTTCTCCACATCAGCGGTCATTCTTTGCGCTTCATCAGCAGAATAAAAACGTTGCAATATATTTAGCGCTTTTTGCTTTTGGCCTTTCAGGGTAAGCCAGCGTGGGCTCTCCGGGATAAACAGCAGCCCGACAAAGAATACGACCGCCGGGACAACGCCGGAAATAAACATCAACCGCCAGTTATTTTCCAGATCCTTAAGAAAATAGTTGGTCAGATAGGAAAGTAAAATACCCAGCATGATGCACAGTTGATATATCGCAGTCATCCGCCCACGCATGGAGGCAGGGGCCATTTCCGCGACATACATCGGCGACAAAACCGAAATCGCCCCCACGCTAATCCCACCCAGCAAGCGGTTCAGGATAAATGTGGTTTCATTCGTGGCGATGCCGGTGCCCACACAGGAAAGACCAAAGATAATGGCAGAAATAATTAAAACACGTTTGCGGCCAAATTTATTAGTGATATACCCCGAGCTGAACGAACCGATAATACAGCCAACTAATAATGAACTGACTCCCCAGCCAAGCTGGAGTTCATTCCAGTTAAAGTAAGTCTGAATAAAAGGAATAGCACCGGCAATAATCGCGATATCAAAGCCAAACATGATCCCGCCAAAAATAGCCGTGCAGCAGCTAAAGTACAAATAAAATGGATATTTCATCGTCACAATCCTTACCAGCATACGGGCTTAATGAGGAGAGAACATTGCCCATATCGCCTTGTCGTGTGCCTGCAATAATCCGCTAATGACCAGGCTGTTGCGAAACGCAACAGCCGCCACATTATTTAAGTTGTGGTACGTAATTTTCTTTAATCCGCTGACGGCGTGTTACGTAGGCGGGTAGCGGCTGCACGTTCGAACCCTCGGAAAACCAGGCGAAGGGGTCAGTACTGGCCACCAGCGCGAAATTGGCCCACGGGTTAAACGATCCCGAACGGATAATCACTTTGGCTTGGTGGGCAATCTCGCTGCACAGTCTTTCATGGCTGGCTTCGCTAAAGTCCGCGCCGGAACCGGTATAAATATCCTGTACCTGACGGTACAGATCCGGATTACAGTCGCGCACTTCGCGAGCGAACTGAATATCTTCGACAAAAACCTCCTGGCGCAGGACGCGGAGAATATCCGTCACGTCCGGGATACCTGGCCAAAAACCAAGATCGATACGGTTAGCGTTCGCCGGGATCGGGAAACCAGCATCGGTCACCAGAATAATATCGGTGTGGCCCAGGGTAGACAGCGCTGCTGCCAGTTGAGGATGTAGGATACGTTCAGGTCTCATTGTTATCTCTCCGAATGGAATTTTTATAATTAACAACCGAGAAAATCTTCAACGTCTTTGCGTGTTTTGTAGGAAGGGACCGTTTCCCAGTCACAGCAGCACAGTGCGGCGGTGGCATTGGCGAAATATGCAGCTTTATCAATAAGTTGATCTTCGCTTAAGGCGACTGCCAACCCGGCGTTAAAGCTGTCACCCGCGCCGTTACTGTCCACCACGTCGACCTTGCAGGACGGGATTTCCAGGGTGTCGGTACGGGTAAACACCGCGCTACCGGCATCCCCCAGCGTCATCACCACATGGCTGCAGCCGGTTTCCAACAACAGATCGGCAATTTCACGGTTACTGCGCCCATCGTCCGGAGCCAGTCCTAGCGCAACGCGCGCTTCGGTTTCATTCGGCGTCAGGTAATCGATATGGCGAAGATTCACGCCGCGCAGGTCACAGGCGGGCGCCGGATTCAAAATGGTAATCTTTCCAAGCTGTTTGGCGAGTGTCAGGCCATAGAGTGCGGTTTCTAGCGGGATTTCCAGTTGTGCCAGCACAACTTTACTCTGCGCCATTTGCACTTGCGCTTCGTCCACCCGCGCCGGAGTGAAAAGCTTATTGGCCCCCATATCCACGACGATCACGTTACGGGCCTGATTATCTTTAATGATCAATCCAGCGCCGGTGGGCAGCTCGGGCGTTAAGGTCAGCGCCTCAATATTGACGCCTTCTTCACGCATTAACGCGACGAATTCATGGCCAAACGTATCGTCGCCGACCACACCTGCATAGGCCACGTGGGCTCCGAGTCGGGCCGCCTGTACGGCCATATCCGACCCCTTTCCACCCCAGGTCTGGCGGAAGTCGGTGCCGATTAATGTCTCGCCCGCCAGCGGAATACGTTCAGCCGTCATGACCAGCGCTTTGGCATAGCTACCAAGGATAAAAATACTCATCAGTCATTCTCCTTTTCACCTGACAATGGCATAACAATGCGCCATCGCAGCCAGGCTGCGACGGCCATACGTTAATAAGCGTTAATATCCCCTGTCAGACCTTTTACCAGTTCAGGTCCGGAACTGGTGCCGACCAGTTCCGCCCCGGCTTCGAACATCGTTTTCATTTTTTCCAGGGTATTGACCTTACCGGATACTTTTACCCGACACGGTAACTGAATATGGGCTTTGAGAAGCTGGACATCTTCTACCGTCGCTTCACACCCCCCCTTACCCCAACCGCTGGACTGCTTCACCCAGTCAATACCAGCTTCGAAAGCATAGCGTGTTGCTTTGATTTTCAATGCCTCTTCGGTAATAAATCCAAACTCCAGCATGGCTTTCACTTTCATACCGAGGTCATGGGCCACATGGGTCACGGTCTTCAACTCATCAAAATAGAGATCGTCCTGGCCGCCCAGCAAATAGCCAGGGTTCGGCGGGAAGTCGAACTCATCCGCGCCCTGCTTCGCCAGTTCGCGCACCACCGCCACTTTCATTGCCGTCGTATCGTTAGCCATCGGGAAATTAACGGTCGTCGCCACGCGCACGCCGCTTCCTTTCAGTATCTCTTTTGCAAGAGCCACCCAGCAAGGTGCAATCATGGCGGCATCAAACTGGTACTGCATGCAGGTTTCCAGATGTTGAATCACCCCTTCACGCGTCAAATCCGGGTTGACGTTGGTGTACTGAATCGCCTTTGCGATCTGACGCGGGTCGTTAAAATCAATCATGGACAGCTCCTGTGTGGTAAGTAAAAAAATTGTAAGAACACAGTGAAGATGACGTTACTTTAGCCGGGGCTGACGATAAGCGTGATGGGCAGGATTCCCTGAAACATGGATGAAATTTTCATGTCAATGGAAATGTGAGTGAGTTCAAAAATTGTTCATGTAAAAGGCATACTGGCTGGGAAAAAGTGCCACCATGGTGAGTACAACGGACGCATCAAAAACACAATGCCAAAGGCCAGCCATGCCCACGCAAAAACAACGGACCCGCATAATTGCCAACTGGTATCGTGGCTCCGATGAGTTTTCACCCTTGATTAACTATCGAATTTTACGCGCCGGCCATATAGATACTGCCGCAGATTTCCGCATTCATCGCCAGTCGGTCGTCGGCCATGAGTTGATCTTTTGCCTGCGCGGTGCGGGTTTTATTCGTATTGAGGATCGGTTATATCCAGTGAGTCAGGGGCAACTGGCCTGGCTGCCAGTACGCTGGCCGCACGAACATTTCCCCGATAAAGGCGACCCATGGGAGATCCTCTGGCTGCGAATAGAGGGATCGAAATTGAATAATATCATGCAGATAATGGATGTCCCTCAGCGCCCAGTATTCCAGTTTGCGGATCCAGAAAAAGTTGTTGAGATTTATCACCATATTTTTGCTCGTATGAACAGCTACACCCTGGTGACCGACGCTTACTGCGATATGCTGTGCAGCCAGCTGATTTTTACCCTGCTGGAAAACCGGAGCCACGACGCCGCGCAGTCACAGGTGATCACCCATCGGGGGCTGGGCAAACTGCTGTACCAAATCCACAGTCATTACAACGATGAGTGGGATATCGAAAAGTTTATGCATTATTGTCAGGTGAGTAAGTCGCAGCTTTTTCGCTTGTTCCAGGCGACGTTTAATCAAAGCCCGCTCAAATGGCTGAAGAATTATCGTCTGTCCCAGGCACGACGCTTACTGGTGGAAACTCAGGAAAGTATCAGCCGAATTGCGGTTCAGGTGGGATACAACGATCCGCTGCATTTCTCACGGGATTTTCATCGTGCGGTAGGTCTGTCACCCAGTGCATTTCGCAAACAGGAACAGCTGGAAGGTGCCCACGCGTCCAGGCATGAGGTGGAATAACGTATACCCCTTTTTATTTCTCGCGAATTCAAGACGTTGTGAATCGTTCCCCGTTTTCAATGTATTAATTATGTTATAGCTACCCTTTGCCACTGAGGGAGCAACGTAATGGAAGCACTGAGCCGTGAAACATTAGAGAATATGATGGCGCAAGCCGTTGCCCACGCGACCACCTACCCGATATGGCCGCAGGGCGAAGCCCCCGGAGCAAAAAATAGCGATGCGGTATTTACGCCTGAACCTCGGCACACCGGAACGTCAGACTACGACCGCGCGGTAACCGGCATTCGCGCCCCTGAAATTACCGTCTACGCCCCCGCCAAACCGAACGGCGTGGGGATCCTGGTCACCCCTGGCGGTTCTTATCGTCGCGTTGTGATGGATAAAGAAGGCAGCGCGCTGGCACCGTTCTTTACCGCGCGTGGCTATACCCTGTTTGTGATGACCTATCGCATGCCGGGAGACGGTCACGAGGAAGCATCAAACGCACCGCTGGCCGATGCCCAGCGCGCCATCCGCTACATTCGCGCCAACGCACAGCAGTGGAAAATCGATCCGCTCCGTCTCGGCGTACTGGGGTTTTCCTCCGGGGGGCACGTCGCCGCCAGCCTGGGAACCCGCTTTGCAGAATCGGTGTATGCGCCGATGGATAGCATTGATGAACAGCCCACTCGCCCTGCTTTCATGGCGCTGGTTTATCCGGTGATTAGCCTGCGGGAAGGTGTCGCCCATCCGGGCTCACGTCTTGAGCTGGTTGGCGCCGCGCCCGCAGAGCAAGACATTCACCACTACTCCCTGGAAGAAAGAGCGGATGACACCACGCCGCCCGCCTTCCTGCTGCATGCGATTGACGATCCAGCGGTCAAAGTCGAGAACAGCCTGGTCTTGTTTACTGCGCTGCGCAAGCTCGGCGTACCGGTTGAAATGCATCTGTTTGAACGGGGCAAGCATGGGTTCGGCATTCGTGATACGCAAGGACTGCCGCTGGCCATCTGGCCGGAGATGATGATGAACTGGATAGCCAGCAAGGTGTAATGATTATGCCGGGTAGGTCGCTAAACCAACCCGGCAAAAATATCAGGATTGCAGATAAACCACCTGCGTTTGCAGGTACTCGTTCAGACCGTGCTTGCCATCTGCCCCGCCGATACCGGACTTGCGCCAGCCTGCGTGGAAGCCCTGCATCGCTTCGAAGTTTTCACGGTTGATATAGGTTTCGCCGAATTTCAGCCCTTTAATCGCCTTCATCGCCGTGTTCAGGTTTTGCGTGTAAATCGATGAGGTCAGACCGTAGTCGCTGTCGTTAGCCATCGCAATCGCCTCATCCAGGGCGTCAAACGACACCACTGGCAGCACCGGTCCAAAGGTTTCTTCGTGCATAATCGCCATCTCCTGGCGCACATCCAGCAATAACGTTGGCGGGTAGTAATATCCTTTCCCCTCAACCGCTTTGCCCCCCAGCACCACGCGGGCCCCTTCCTGCACCGCACGCGCAACTTTCTGCTCCACACGCTCCCGCGCCGCGGCGTTAATCAACGGCCCCATCGCAATGTCCTTACGTTCCGCAGGATTGCCAAACTGCACCGCTTTCATCGCCTCGCCCAGGCGATTAACAAACTGATCGTAAATCCCCTTCTGGACGTACACGCGCTCGGCGCAGTTACACACCTGCCCGGTATTAATCACGCGGGAATCGACAATCGCCTTCACGGCCAGCTCGAGGTCCGCATCATCCATCACGATAGCCGGGGCTTTACCGCCCAACTCCAGGCACACTTTGGTGATATTTTTCGCCGCCGCTGTCATAATTTTCTCACCGGCCACTACGCTGCCGGTCATGCTGACCATCGCCACTTTCGGGTTCCCGGCCAACTCCTGACCCACCGTTTCTCCCCGTCCGAGCACCAAGTTAAACACCCCGCGCGGCAGGCCGATGTCATCGACAATTTTGGCAAAAGCGATAGCGTTGTTCGGCGTAAACTCGCTTGGCTTAATGACAATGGTATTCCCGGTCAGCAAGGCGGGAGCCAGCTTACGGGCGATCAAGAAAAACGGGAAGTTCCACGGCAGAATGCCCGTGGTTACGCCAAGGGCGCGTTTAAACAGCAGGATGTTCTCGCCCGGACGATCGCTTTGCAGGATCTCACCTTCATAGCGGCGAGCCCACTCCGCCATGTAATCGATATAGTCGGCGGTAAACGCGACTTCAACATCCGCCAGTTGCTGGATTTTACCGCCTTCCGCCACGATAAGCGCGCTAATTTCACCGGCACGCTCACGGATCCCGGCGGAAATCTTGCGTAG
>NZ_SZWV01000097.1:0-25305 GCF_005280945.1 Citrobacter sp. wls718 | reverse complement strand
GGCGGGCAGCGCCTCCCACTCAGGCTGGGCGCGATGCGCTGCGTCAATCGCTTTGCGCGCATCCTCAGCACGGCCATCAGGAATACGGGAAATGACCTCTTCCGTCGCCGGATTGACGACATCAATCCAGGCGTCATCGTGCCAGGTCACAAACTGCCCATCGATATACATAGGATGTTGTACGGGTACTGACATGCGTTGCTCCTGTGATTGATTTGTTTTTAACAAGTAAAACTATTGTTAATTAATATCAATCATGCATAACACATTGCCACTGCGATGGTGGTTCTGTGAGCCGCTTCATAAAAGCGTCAAGCAACGCCGTGGTGACGAGAAAAAACCGGCGGGATGAATGCCCGTTTGCACAAAAAAAGCGACAAACGGGCAGCAGAGATTACAGAGAGCGGCTGTTCAGGAAGTCAATCAGCGCGGCATCGCGTTGCAGATGTAACCCTGCTTGTTCGACGATCGGCGGAATATCCACATGCGTAATAAAATCGCGACCACGGGGTCCATAGCCAGTTTCATCATCACGCAGACGCGGAAGCTCACCGGTAATAAGAGACAGGTAGCGGTCCACCGACCACAGACCTTCAGCGGTTGGCGCGAAATCCACGCCGTCGCCCTGTAGCGTTAACGCAGGGACAAAACCAGGGAAGCTGAGCCAGCGCGGTGCCTGCGGATCGTCACGCGTCACGCGCTCAAAAGTCGCCATGGTGCGGCGCTGCATGGTGGGGTCCTGCACCACAATCACGGTTTCCATGGTCTGGGTTGCTTGACGCAGTAACGCACAGCTAAAGCGGGCATTCTCCCCACAGTTGGTGGATTGGTCCTCCACCCAAATCGTCTCACCGGGAATGTGCCAGAACTGGTGCGCGATATCGGCAAGGATCGCCGCTTCTGCGCGTCCGGCGGTACGCAGGGTGTTATAGCGTGGGTGCTGCGCGATGGCGGCGTACAGAAAGGTCGTGGAATGACCGATACCGCCACTAATCAGCAAGGGAATCTGTTGTTCTTTCGCAATCCGACACGCCGCGTCGATGGTCGGGATCACCGCATTCCCGGCCAGAATCACGCAATCAGCCTGAACCGTGATATTTTCGGCGAAATCATTCTGCGCCAGCCATTGCCCCACGGTGTTAATCGCCGTAAGGGTGGTGGCGGAAAGTGGCGGAAACTGTCTCATGTTCATGACTCCTGGTGTTTATTCTTTACCGGGTTCAGTAAGCCTGATAAGTGCAGCGCCATCAGGCACTGCACCGTATCTCGCCGGATGGCGGCGTCGCCTTATCCGGCCTACAGCCCCACCACGCGTTAACCCGTAATCTGATCCATCGCCTGCAGGATACGCTTATCCGAAATCGGATACGGCGTACCAAGCTGCTGGGCAAAGTAGCTGACGCGCAGTTCTTCTATCATCCAGCGGATCTCTTTGACATCGTCATCTTCGCGGCGCGCGGGCGGCAGTTTATTGAACCACTGCTGCCAGGCCTGCTGCACGCTGTCCACTTTCAGCATCTGCGCACGATCGCGGTGCGGATCGATGGCCAGTTTCTCCAGACGTTTCTCGATAGCCTGCAAATAACGCAGCGTATCGCCCAAGCGTTTGAAGCCGTTGCCGGTAACGAATCCACGGTAGACCAGTCCGCCCATTTGCGCTTTGATATCCGAAAGCCCCAGCGCCATGGTCATGTCCACGCGGCCTTTCAGGCGTTTATTGATATTGAACACCGCCGTCAGGATCTGTTCGACCTGTTTGGCAATCTCCACCACGGTGTCGTTCAGTTCGGCGCGCACTTTTTCGTGCAGCGCCGCAAAGCCCTCTTCTGTCCACACCGGGCCGCCGTTGGCGTCGATTAATCGATCCACACCACAGGAGATACAGTCATCAATCAAATCCAGCACTTTGCCGTACGGGTTAAAGTACAACCCCAGCTTGGCTTTATTCGGCAACTTCTCGTGCAGATACTTGATGGGCGACGGAATATTCAGCAGTAGCAGACGGCGTAACCCGCTCCACATAGCCTGCTGTTGTTCCAGCGGATTATCAAACAATTTGATAGCCACGCTGTCGCGTTCATCCACCAGCGCGGGCCACGCTTTGACTTTATAGTTACCGCGTTTTTGCTCGTAGCTTTCCGGCAACTGGCCGAAGCTCCAGATGTGCAGCCCGCTCTGTTCGATGCCGTCATCCGCCACCGCCGACAGCGTTTCCTGCACTTTTCCTTTCAGCGTCTCTTTCAACGCCTGCAGCGAACGACCTTCCTGCAGCTTCTTGTTTTTATCATCCACCACCCTGAAGGTGATTTTCAGGTGATCGGGCACCTGATCCCAGTGCCAGTCGTCGCGGTCAACGGTAACGCCAGTCATCCGGCGCAGTTCGCGCTCCAGCGAGTCCAGCAACGGCAGTTCCAGCGGCGTTACGCGGCCTAAAAACGCTTCCGCATAGTTTGGCGCTGGCACAAAGTTGCGTCGCACCGGCTTCGGCAGCGATTTAATCAAGGCGATCACCAGTTCACGACGCAGCCCCGGAATTTGCCATTCAAACCCGGACTCTTCGACCTGGTTTAACAGCGGCAGCGGAATATGTACGGTGACACCGTCGGCGTCAGCGCCGGGTTCAAACTGATAGCTCAGTCGTAGCTTGAGATTGCCCTGATGCCAGAAGTTCGGGTAATCCAGCTTGCTGATTTTTTCCGCGCCCTCTTTGATGAGCATGCTCTTTTCAAAGTTGAGCAGGTCCGGCGTTTCACGGCTGACCTTTTTCCACCAGCTATCAAAATGGCGGGCAGAAACCACATCATGGCTGATGCGCTGGTCGTAAAATTCAAACAGCGTTTCATCATCGACCAGGATATCGCGGCGGCGTGATTTGTGTTCTAACTCTTCCACTTCCGCCCGCAGCTTCAGGTTGTCGCGGAAAAACGCATGCCGGGTCTGCCAGTCGCCTTCCACCAGCGCGTGACGGATAAACAGTTCGCGTGACAGCGCAGAGTCTATCAGGCTGTAGTTGACCTTACGCGCCGCGACAATCGGCAGCCCGTAGACGGTGACTTTTTCTGTCGCCATCACCGCACCCTGCGCGCGCTCCCAGTGCGGTTCACTGTACGAGCGTTTGATCAAATGCTGGGCAACCGGCTCCACCCACTCAGGGTCAATACGCGCGGCAATACGTCCCCACAGTCGGCTGGTTTCCACCAGTTCTGCCACCATCGTCCACTTCGGCGGTTTTTTGAACAAACCGGAGCCGGGGAAGATCGAAAAACGAGCGTTACGCGCGCCGGTAAATTCCTGCTTATCGGCATCTTTCATCCCGATATGCGACAGTAAACCGGTCAGCAGCGCGACGTGGATCTCCCGATACTCAGCAGGCTCGCTGTTAACCGGGATCCCTAACTCTTTCACCACCTGACGTAGCTGGGTGTAAACATCCTGCCATTCACGCACGCGCAGATAGTTGAGGAAATCAAGCTTGCACTGGCGGCGGAACTGATTCGACGACAGCGCTTTTTGCTGCTCGCCAAGGTAGTTCCACAAGTTCACAAAGGCGAGGAAGTCGGACTCTTTGTCGTGGAATCGACGGTGTTTTTCGTCAGACGCCTGCTGTTTGTCCATCGGACGCTCACGCGGATCCTGAATGGACAGCGCCGAGGTAATAATCATCGCCTCACGCACGCAGCCATGCTTCTGCGCTTCCAGCACCATCCGCGCCAGACGCGGGTCCACCGGCAACTGACTGAGCTGGCGGCCCAACGGCGTGAGTTTATATGCGGTTTGCTGTTCATCAGTGGTGATTGCGCCCAGCTCTTCCAGCAGGCGCACACCGTCCTGAATATTGCGTTTATCCGGCGCTTCCACGAACGGGAACGCGGCGATATCGCCCAGCCCCAGCGCGGTCATTTGCAAAATGACGGAGGCCAGGTTGGTACGCAAAATTTCCGGATCGGTAAATTCCGGGCGCGACAGGAAGTCGTCTTCGGAATACAGACGAATACAGATCCCTTCCGATACGCGTCCGCAGCGGCCTTTACGCTGGTTGGCGGAGGCCTGCGATACCGGTTCAATGGGCAAGCGCTGAACTTTGGTGCGGAAGCTATAGCGGCTGATACGCGCGGTACCCGGGTCAATGACGTATTTGATCCCCGGCACGGTCAGTGAGGTTTCCGCCACGTTGGTCGCCAGCACAATACGGCGTCCGCTGTGCGACTGGAACACGCGGTTCTGCTCGCTGTTGGAGAGTCGCGCATACAACGGCAACACTTCGGTGTGGCGTAAATCCAGCTTATTCAGCGCATCGGCGGTGTCGCGGATCTCACGCTCGCCACTCATGAAGATCAGAATATCCCCCTGGCTTTCACGTCCCAGTTCATCCACCGCGTCAAAAATCGCCTGCAGCTGATCGCGCTCGGTGTCGTCCGCATCTTCAACAATCGGACGGTAGCGCACTTCCACCGGGTACGTTCGACCGGAGACTTCGATAATTGGCGCGTTATTGAAATGCTTTGAAAAACGCTCAGGGTCGATGGTCGCCGAGGTGATAATGACTTTCAGATCCGGGCGACGCGGCAGCAGCTCTTTCAGATAGCCGAGCAGAAAATCGATGTTCAGGCTGCGCTCGTGGGCTTCATCGATGATGATGGTGTCGTACTGCATCAGCATGCGATCCTGCTGGATCTCCGCCAGCAGGATACCGTCCGTCATCAGCTTAACCATGGTGTTATCGCTAACATGGTCGCTGAAACGCACTTTATACCCGATGCAGCCGCCCGGCTCAGTTTGCAGCTCTTCGGCGATACGGTTAGCTACGGTACGCGCCGCCAGTCGACGCGGCTGGGTATGGCCGATAAGCCCCTTCACCCCACGCCCCAGCTCCATACAGATTTTCGGTAACTGGGTGGTTTTACCGGAGCCGGTTTCCCCGGCAACAATCACCACCTGATGGTCGCGAACCGCGTCCAGGATGTCTTGTTTTTTCTGGCTAACAGGCAGGTTTTCCGGGTAGATAATGTCCGGTCGTGCCGCTTCACGCAGCACAACTTTACCGGCAGCCTGTTCAATCTCTTTTGCCATCTCCTGGTAAATGGCCTGTTGTGCATCAGGATTTTTAACCTTCTTCACGCCGTGCAGGCGGCGGGAGAAACGCTGTTTGTCGCGCAGCATCAGTGATTCCAGCTGCTGCTGTAGCATGTTGAAGGTTATTTTTTGTTGTTCTGTCATAGCGTTAGAGGGCAGTGCTCTGCCGGGTTAAATCTCTTTAAGATGATAGGTATAGAGTACCACATCGGCGCTTTTCATGTGTTGTTCAATAATTTCGAACATAGGATTCGATATATTGCGCTATCACTGCGGCAGGATTGTGAATAAAGTGTCAACAAGCAACGGGGCACATCCCCTTCAAACACATAAAAGGAAACACCCATGAGCAAGGTATTAGTTCTTAAATCCAGTATTCTGGCAGGGTACTCTCAGTCTGGTCAGTTGTCTGATTATTTTGTTGAACAGTGGCGTGAAAAGCACTCTGCTGACGACATCACCATCCGTGACCTGGCGGCAAATCCTGTTCCGGTACTGGACGGCGAACTGGTAGGTGCAATGCGCCCGAGCGATACGCCGCTGACGCCGCGTCAACAGGAAGCACTGGCGCTGTCTGATGAGCTGATTGCTGAGCTGAAAGCCCATGACGTGATTGTGATCGCCGCGCCGATGTATAACTTCAACATCCCGACGCAGTTGAAAAACTATTTCGACCTGATTGCGCGTGCTGGCGTAACCTTCCGTTACACCGAGAAAGGGCCGGAAGGTCTGGTGACCGGTAAACGTGCAGTTATTGTCACCAGCCGTGGCGGTATCCATAAAGATACGCCGACTGACCTGGTTACCCCATATCTGTCGACCTTCCTGGGCTTTATCGGCATCACCGATGTGAACTTCGTGTTCGCAGAAGGTATCGCGTACGGTCCGGAAGTGGCGACCAAAGCACAGTCTGACGCCAAAGCCGCCATCGATAGCGTCGTCGCTGCCTGATAATTCACCCTCTCACCATCCGGTGGGAGGGTTTTTAACCCACACCAATTTTACTTCTTTGCCCGCATCCGCATCTGCTTGCCGTGAATACGATTGATATCACGCCAGATTATCGAATACTCCCGGCATTTCGCCAGATTCTCTTCCCAGCAATGGCACAAAAATTGTTCAGGCTCCGCAACATCCCGGCTTAACAGTTTGAACAGCCAACGATTCCAGACATACCACTTGAGAAGCCACATGATTTCACTCCAGGAGACGCAGGAGAGGGAATATATCAGCATCAACACCGTGTAGTGTGGCAACTATTGCGCTGCCGAAAACGCTACACCAGCATGATCAACCAAGCCGCCCACAGCGCAGCAACCCAATAAAGCGTACGCCGAAACTGCGCCAATGCCCCCGCCTGGCGCTCGGTAAGGCTCAGCGTCCTCAGCTTGTCGCGCTGCCAGATGGCATAGAGTGTCTCTCCGGCCTGCACGTTGTTTTGCACATTGAGCAGCGAAAAGTAGCGGGCATCAAGCCACAGGCGCCAGCAGCCAAACCAGACAATGGCGCACAACAGCGCGATAACCGCACGTAGCCCCCCCGACGGTGCGACAACGATCGCCCACACCATGGGTGGGACGCTAAAAAGCAGGATGAAACGCCAGCTTTCCAGCGTGTGTCGTAGCAAATCGCGGTGCAGCGCCTCATTATTCGTTACACCGTCACTTTCTGTTGCCATTGCTGCAGCCTCTCCAGATGTTTATCCGTCAGCACCACCTGCGCCCGACGTTCGCGAATATACGCCACCGCCTGCTCAACGGTTGCCGCATGGCCGCATTGCAACAACCACGCCGCAACCACCATCGCACTGCGCGACAGCCCCAGCGCGCAGTGTACCAGTACGGTCCCCTGCTCTTTATGTAGCGTTTCCAGCCGGTCTACCGCCTGTTGTAACTCGGCGTCGCTCGGGATCACCAGATCCAGCATCGGGACGCAAGCGTAGGCGCGCATAGAAGTAGCATGCCCGCGCGCAAATTCAAAGGTCAGGTCAAGTACCGCGTTTTGTTCAGGTATGCGGCGTGGAAAACTACCGAGATAGACGCCAGCGGTAATGTTGCTCAGCGGTGGCAGACGGCGGGTAAATCCGCGCATCGACAGCCACATCCCTACTCGCCAGGGCAGCGTCAGCCCGTACACGGCAGGCGGCAGTCGCCCTTGTTCATCTTTGCCCGTGGTCGCCGCGCCGAATCCGCCGTAGCCATAGCTCACCATCAGCAACGATACAGCAGGCCACAGCAGCCAGGGCGTTAGCCATACACTGGCAATAGTGCATAACGCGGCACCCGACAAATAACGACGCATCATCCTTAAGCGCGCCGCATCCGGTTTGCGCCAGCGCCAGCAACGTTTTTCCGGCACCATCCAGTCAATCAACATACCTGCCGCCAGCCCGGTAATGATATCGATAAAATGATGCTGCCAGGTGGTGAGTACCGACACGGCGATCAGCAAGAACCAACCGTCACATAACCTGCGCCAACCCCCACTGAGGTGATGACTGAAATGCCGCCACAGCAGCCAGCAGAGAATAATATGCAGCGACGGGGACTGGTTATACGGCAAGTCGAACTGTTCAAGCTGAGCAAACAGCCAGCCTGCCGCGCCGCTGACCTCCGGGCGCGTAAAGCTAAACTGGAGTGGAAACAGCAAAAAACCGACGCAGGCAATCACCGACGCCAGGAACAGACGCAGCACCAGCCGCCGCTGTTCAACGCGCGTGGTGCAGACAAACAGTGACAATCCGTAAAACAGATCCAGACTCCAGTACGGCAGAATAGTCCACGGAAGAAAGGGAATGGCGGACTCCCAGCCAAACACGATGCTGCCCACATTGTCATGCTGCGTGTCCTGCCAGGCAGTAAACTGATTGACCTTGCCATAGGTAAGAAAGAAAAAAGGCGCCAGCAGCATTAGCCAGCCCACCGCCTGTACCATCACCTTACGGCGTTCAGCCCCCACGGCGCACCGCCAGCGAGACAGTGAAAATCCCCCACTCATCAATCAGCTGCGTGCACTTATCAAACCCGGCTTCACGCACCAGCGCATCCATTTCCCCTTGCGTACGCACGCGCATCACCCAGGCTTTGCCGTCTTTGTGGCTGGTCAACGACCAGGCGATGGTTTTTAACTGCGGATGCCAGGGCTGCCCGGTGTAGATCAGCACGCCTCCAGGGGCAATCGCGTCAGCCAGCCCGGCGAGCGAATTACGTACCAGCGTATTTTCAGGGAAGAGTTCATATAACCCAGAAACAATACCTAATGTGGGACGCGGTTCCAGCGACGCCAGCTGTTCGCGGTTGAAGGCATCGCCCTGCTCGAAGCGGGCAATTTCAGCCATACCGCGGCTGGCGATCATCTCACTGCCTTTCTTAACATTCAGTTCGCTGTAATCGCGCAGCAAAATCGAGTTGACCGCCGCTTCGCCTTCCAGTGCGTCAAGCACATAGCGCCCGTGTCCGGCCGCGATATCCACTACATGCACTGCGGTTCCTTGCTCTGCCAGTTGCGCCACCGCCTGGCGGATCAGCATCTGCAAATGAACCTTGCGCTGGCGGATCCCCTTCCAGCCCACGCTGTTCAGGTAGTTTTTGTCAATCAGCCGACCCAGCGCGCTGCTGCCCTGAGGCTGGTTGCGATAGACATAATCCAACGTACTACCCGAATCAAAACCGGTCTCAAACCCCAGACGCACGCCCGTTGATTGCGTCCCGAGTAATTTCATCCCATAGCGCAGGCCACGATAGGCAATATCGTCAAGCGAATACGGCGCAGGTCCGCCACTAAGCAGCCGCCAGCTATCTGCTCCGGGGCTCCAGCGGTCTTCATTACGGTAGTCAAAGCGCTGCGGCGGCATCGCGTACAGCGTGCCGATAAAATCACGCATTTTGTCGAACGCCAGATGCCGGTCTTTTTCACCCAGTGTGTCGTGATAAAAGCCCGGCAACACGTGCAGTTCCTTGAGTGGGCTTCTGAGGCGTTGGTAAAAATCAATTTGCGGCTGGCGATGGACCACAAAATCATCCCCGGAAACCAACAGCTGTACAGGCAGAGTAATGGCGCTGGCATCGCTGACAATACGCTCCGCCGTTTTATAGAGATCGAGCAGGATGTTCACCGCAATCGCCCGGGTGATCTGTTTATCCTGGTTGAAACTCGCCACGCGCTCAGGATCGTGCGTCAGGTATTTGCCCTTGACGTAGGAGTTGACGAAAAACAGGCCGCGCAGGCGATGCATTAAGGCCAGCCCCGGACGGGCAAACGGTACGTACAGTTTGACTTTGAACGCCGGGGACGCCAGCACCAGCCCACGAATGGAAGGCGCATAATCATGAGCCCAGGTCGCTGCCAGCACCGCACCCACGCTTTGCGCCACCACCACCACATCTTCCATTGCAGCCTGGCTGTCAGCAGCGGCAAAGCGCACGAACTCGTCGACATCCTGCACCGAACGTGCAAGCGACGGGCTATATCCGCGCGGTCCTGGCGACTGCCCGTGACCGCGCGCATCCCAGGCATAGAACGCGGTGTCCGGCATCGCAAGCTCATCGACAATGTGTTGCAAACGCCCGGAGTGTTCGTGTCCGCGATGAAACAGGACAATCACTTTTGGCGCAGGACCTGCTGCTAATGCCGGCCAGTGGCGGAAAAACAGCGCGGTGTTGTCGCTGGTCAAAAATGGACGTTCATCGGGCACTCGAATGTTAGTCATGAGGGTGCGGTCCTGTAGTTTGTTGCTGTAGCAGCACCAGCTGCTGTCTGAGATCGTCCATAAAAACGCGCTTATCGCTCTGCGCGACCAACGGTTTGCCAATGTTGACGTCAATAAACAGCGGCAGAGGAATACGATTCCCCTTCGCCATCACGTGTTCCGTTCCGCGCAGCCAGACGGGAATAATCGGTACCGACGGCATACGCTGACTGAGGTGCCAGATGCCGGATTTCAGTGGTGCCAGTATTCCCGGTTCGCCGCGGGTACCTTCAGGGAAAAGGATCAAGATCTTGCCGTCGCGTAAGGCCTGTTCACACTGTGCGAGCGGGTCAGCTTCGCCGCCCTTACGCGTAATCGGAATAATGTTGAGAATATTAAGCGCAAACCAGGCCATCCATTTATTACGCAGAAAATAGTCAGCGGCGGCCACCGGATGGATGGCCCCCTGACGGCGCAGCGCAAACAGCGACAGCAGCGCAAAAACATCCATATGACTGTTGTGATTCGCGACCACAATCGCCGGCCCCTGCTGCGGCAAGCGATCCCGGTGCCTGACGCGCAGCCCAAGCCACAGCCAAATTACCGGCCAGACGATGCACAGCGTAAACAGCGTTCGTAGCAATGTGTTGATCATACGTTAATAGTAAAAATAGCGAATGAAGTGGAAAAATACCGGGGCGGTGAAGATCAGCGAGTCCAGCCGGTCGAGAATACCGCCGTGACCTGGCAGCAGTGTACCGCTGTCTTTCACGCCAATATCGCGCTTAATGGCCGACATCACCACATCGCCACAGAAGCCGCTGATGCCGATAATAAGCCCTGCCAGCATCGCCATCGGTATGCTTAACGGTGTCATGAGCGGGCCCAGCACCGCCGCCGCAAGCGTGGTGGTTACCACGCCGCCAACCAGTCCCGCCAGGGTCTTATTGGGGCTTACCTTGGGGATCACCTTGATACGGCCCATTGATTTTCCCCACAGGTACTGGGCAATATCGTTGAATTCCGTTAAGCCGACGAGGAACAGCACCAGCAGTGCCCCGGTCTGCTTGCCGTCATCAGGGAGCACCAGCAAAAACGCCACGTGGCTGAACGCAAACACGGTGGTCATCAAGCTCCAGTGATGCTGGGAGGCGTAGCGTAAAAATCCCTGCGTATCGCCAGCAATCACCATGCGCACCGGCAAGAATAAGAACGCATACACCGGAATAAACACCACGAACATGCCGTACCAGTTGATACCAATCAGCCAGTAGTTAATGGGGATCGCAATAAACATCCACAACAGCGGCATACGGTCGGTCTGGCGCGATGGGGCCAGCGTTAAAAACTCTTTTAACGCCATAAAGCTCACCAGCGCGAAGAAGGTCAACGCCAGCCAGGGCGGGCTTAAGATAGCCAGTGAAAACAATACAATGATCACCCACCAGGTGCGAATACGCAGCGTCAACTCACGCCAGTCTTTACCCGGCCGACGCCACACCAGCAGACCGTTTGCCAGTGTCGCTATCACCAGCAGGGCAAAAATCACCGCCAGCGATTTTTCCAGCAGCATCATTTCGCCCCCTCGTCACGTAATGCGCTCTTACAGCGGTTAACGATAGTCCACAGCAGCAATAGCGTGGCAATGCCCCAAATAACGTTATTCCACTGCGCCACCTGCGGCCACAGCGCCAGCACCAGCCCCCATGTACCGAACACCAGTGTCCTGTCGCTTTTGCCGAACGGTCCGGCATAGCTGCGCACGCCATTGATGGTTTGCGCCAGCACACCGCAGAATTCCGTCATCAGAGCACAAAACAGCATAACCAGTACCAGCAGCGCATTACTGCCGGAAAGCAGCATAAACGGCAGATACAACGCGAGATCGGAGAGAATATCCCCGGTTTCATTGAGAATAGCGCCCAAGCGGGATTGTTGGTTACATTCACGCGCCAGCATGCCGTCCAGCGCATTGAGCGCCATGCGTATAAATAAAACGATGGGTAAAAGAATGAAAAGTTTAGGTTCAGGGAAGATAAACAGCACAGCACCAGTGATAAAAGAAAGCGCCATCGCGGCCAGTGTGACGTGATTGGCGGTGACGCTTTTTTTATCTAACCAGAACATGAGCGGGCGTAAAAGCGCCTGGAAAGCAGGCTTTATCTGATAAAGCGTCATCATCACTCCTTGATAATTTATTGATGCAATTATAGTGGATTAATTAACCATTACCTGCCTGATACTTGCCATTATTTCAAAATGAGATTTAATAAACATATGTTGATTACTTTTTCAACCACTTCCCGTTAATGCCCTGGACGTACTCCCCCGGTTTAGCGCGCGCCACCAGTTTTTGTCCGGCCATTTTTGCCACTTCATCAACAGGAATATTGTTACTCTCAGCCAGTTGCTGGTAGCTGGCGCTACGCGCCTTGTTTATCTCACTCACCAGCGTCTGGGTCTCAGCATCGGTTTGCAATGCCACAAGGTAGCCATTGAGCGTTTCACCCACCCGCCCCTGGGTTCTGGCTTCATTCAGGGTCAGCGCAAACGCATTGGCGCTCAGTAAACTCAGGAGCAACAGGGTCACTTTAAGCGTTTTTTTCATCGTCACCTCAGAATAAATCACTGCGTGATTTCAACAGGCTCTCGACGTCTTTATCGACTTTAATATGGATCTCATGCTCGATTTTGACGTTCATATTGATGGTGATGGGCTCTTTCGGCGCCGCGACTTCAATACGCGGGGTGCAACCTACCAGCAAAGATGACGCCAGCAGTCCCAGCATGGCCGCAATAGTTTTCATTGTTGTTCCTCACATTCCTTGCTTTCCAGGCAATGGGTTTCTGGCAGCGCTGCATTTTGCTCAAGCCATGCCTGTAAATTGTCGCCAAAACGCAAACTGCGCCATAACGTAAAGACGTTTTCTTCATGGGTGTAATTCAAATTCACCGTCCCGACTTTGCCATCTACCCGGCTATTGCCGGTGACGGCTGCCTGCATGGTTAATACGCCAAGGTTATCAAGATTTATTTTCGTCCAGGAATGGGTGATTTCCATATAACGCAGCCAGTTTATCGCCGCACCGGCCGCCATATTGTCTTTGACCACCGCATCCGCCGTGTCTTTATCGATGCGCAACGTCATCGGCCCAGGGTTGGTCAACCAGCCGTCTTTGATAATCCATTTTTCATTGTTTAACCAGAGCGGCAATGCGCCGCTGACCGGGCCGGACATGGCAAACTGTTTGGGATTAACCGCGCTAATCAACTCGCTGGACGAGATATTCTGCACCCGCACTAATGCCGGATCGTGTTGCGGCATACGCAGTTGCTGCATCACTACCTTGCCGCCCAGCAAATCGGCGCTAACATCGCTCAACAGTAAGGGATTATCTTCGCTCCAGGGATAGCCGCCTTGCAGATCCGCGGTGATATTTTTCACCGTGACCTGGTTCACCACCTCTGCAATACGCAATGAAATCGGCCCGCGCGTGCCCAGTTGCCATGCTCCTTCGCTAAAACGAAACGGCAGCACAAAATCGACGCCATTAATCTGGTTGTCGGGCATCCAGGCGCTACCGCCTTTTAATACGCCATGACCGCCTGCCTCAAAGCCTTGTTCTGCGGCGGCGGAGAAGGCAACCTGAGCATACAGTTCGCCTTCGCGCAGGTTCATCTTCCAGTCCGGTGGCACCAGCGGCTGAAATACAGTGAGCGACTGTTTTGGCCACCAGGCCTGACCACGCAAGCGGATCCCGTCCCAGCGACCGTTCAACTGGACCGGGCCAATGGCGCCAGCATGCAGTTGGCCTTTGAACTGGAATATCGTCGGGTCGCTCCCTTCTACGCTGAACTTCAGGGTTGAAGGCGGCAGAGTACTGCCACCGGAGAAGGTGGTTTTCCCGGCGTCCAGCGACAGCGCCCCGCTAAACGTGGGCTGGGTCGGGTCTCGCACCCAGACGATCGGCTCATCCATCACCAGACGCGGATTTTCCACCAGCATGGTGCCGTATTGCAGATGGTCAAATCCGGTAGAAAGGTCAAACAGTTTGACGGTGTTGTCGTGCCATTCCCCCTTGCCTGCCACGTCCCAGCGAGCGTGCATCGGGGTAAAACTGCCCTCTCCCCAGTACCGCCACTGCCAGCGACCGGCGTCAGGCAGGAAATCATTAGCCAGACCATCAAGATGCAGCTCAAAACCGCCCATCTGGTTTTCATGGGCGCGTAAAATAGCCTGTAACCGCCCATCCACCCCGCGTTGGGTCACCTTGACACCGGCCAACGGCCAGCGAATTTCGTCTATATCCAGCGAGTCGATAATCCGGCCACGAGAACGTAACAGGGCGCCGGGTTCAAAAGCCAGCTGCGGATCGCTCAGACTGCCGCTGAGCGTCGCGGGTAACATCGCATAAAAGATCAGATCACCCTGCTTCGCCTCGCCGGTTAGCTGTAACGGCATGTCGCTGTTGTCCATGCCAAGCGTGCCGGGACCAAAGGTTAACACCGCGTTACCCTTGCCTGCATCACCCTGCGTCAGAATGTTCAAACGCCCGCTGACTACCGCGTTTTCCACACCGGCCTGCCAGTTTTCGACGTTTAAGCCTAAACGACCGCTTAACGGGAAGCCCTGATAGGGCCAGTTCCAGCGCCCGTCGCTCACCGTCAGCCGCTGGCGGGTGATTTCCCACGGCAGATCCAGCAACGGATCTGCATTGTCCCGCGCCATCACGATCAGCTGTCCGCTGTTTTCTCGCCATTCCAGCTCTGCATCCACAAGCGTTGGCTCCTGCGGCAGGCTTAGGGTGGCAACCGCGTGACCGCCCACCGGCAGTCCGTCGGGCACCAGCGGCATCGTAAACTCCCCGACCAGCTTCACCGGTGGTTGCTCTTCAAAAGCCGCCACAGACAGTTCGTTGACCGTCAGATTTTGTCCGTGCAGACGTCCCTGAAATTTAACCTTTTCGCCCTGATAACTGACTTGCTGTATGGTAGGCGTCAGCGAAAGTGACAGTTTGCCCTGCCACTCCTGCCACGGAGAAAGAATAAGTTTATCGATGTTAATCCAGGTGTTGGGCAGCATGGATTGCCATTCTGCCAGCGTTTTCGGCGCGGCGGGCGATGGCTCCGTCTGCGGCAGTTTAGCCAGGCAAGCGGAATCCAGTTCAATACTGCCGACGTTCAGCAACCAGCGGCTGGGGTGGGATAAATCCGCCTCGGTGATACGCGCGAGTGGACAATCATCCACCAAATAGCGGAGTTCGGGAATATGCAGCCCATGTCGGGTAAGCCGTGGACTCTCGTCCAGCGCAATGCGCGTACCGACGGGCAACCAGATACCCGCCAGCGTAGGAACCCACAGGCCCAACGTCATCAGCAACGTCAGCGGCACAAGGGTCAATAATAAGAGTAGAGCCAATACGGCTTTATATTTACCCTTCATGGGTAGTTAATATCCTGATTTAGCGAAAATTTAAGCCGGTTTCGGCGTCTATTGTGGCATGTTTAGCTAAACATGCCCACCTTAAGAATAGATGCCATTGAAATATATGTAATATTTATAGGTTGTGAATAATTTAAATAAGTTATCTTTAATCAGAGAGATACCAAGGAAGAATATAACTATGCCCCACTTTCGTCTGGCCCTTACCCCATTACTTACCGCATTTTGTCTGCCCGCGTTTGCCCACCCGACAACGCTGAATAAAGTCAAAGAAGCAGAAAGCCAGCTCACCGCACGTGTCGGCTATGCAGAGCTGGATCTTATCAGCGGTGAGATTCTGGAAAGCTATCGCCTGCAAGAGCGTTTTCCGATGATGAGTACATTTAAGGTTTTACTCTGCGGCGCGGTGCTCGCACGCGTTGACGCAGGAAAAGAGCGGCTGGATCGTCGCATCCCGTTCAGCCGGCGTGATCTGGTCGAATACTCGCCGGTTACAGAAAAACACCTGACCGATGGCATGACCGTCGGCGAATTATGCGATGCCGCCATCACCATGAGCGATAACACCGCGGCGAATCTACTGCTTACGGCCATCGGCGGTCCGCAAGGATTAACCGCGTTTCTGCGCACAACCGGCGATCGGGTGACCCGACTCGACCGCTGGGAACCCGAATTGAACGAAGCGCTACCCGGCGATAAACGCGATACGACGACACCTGAAAATATGGCGCAAACGTTGCGCCAACTGCTCACCGGAAAAATCTTGAGGACGACATCACAGCAGCAACTCACCCACTGGATGGTGACGGATAAAGTCGCGGGGCCACTGTTGCGCTCGGTACTTCCGGCTGGCTGGTTTATAGCAGATAAAACAGGTGCCGGGGCACGCGGTTCTCGCGGGATCGTCGCGGCGTTAGGGCCGGACGGTAAGCCTTCCCGTATCGTGGTGATTTACGTCACCGAAAGCCAGGCAACACTGGAGGAGCGAAACAGGCAGATTGCGGGGATTGGGGCGACGCTGATCCAACACTGGGATGAGTAAAATTGCCTCAAAACAACGGTACGTTGTTACGCGTGCCAGCGGAAATATAAAAAATCAGGGAATTGAGTTGAGTCATCTGCAGTGCATCGCGCGATTCCCCGTTGTTCTGTCTGCTCTTAAGACATCATATTAACGGGGACGCGGAAGCGTTCAAACTCAGTGATGGCGCAGTTGTCCATCGCTATGTTTAGGTCCGATACGACCTGCTTCTATCAGAATTTCCTCTATGAGCTCTTCGAGGCACGCCTTGCCATGATGATCGCAGACAAGATGCACCTGCCGGGAAATTTCTTCAGGTTTCATACCATCACATAATGCAGCCTTCAGCATTAAGGTGGCCCAGCGTTTTGCTTCAGAGTGAGTTAACATGACCCCTCCCGATATGTGATACCTGTATAAGCGTAGCTGCCTGAAGGTAATTCGCCTGGCTTTTTATCCGCGTTACAGGCTTAACGAACGTGGAGGAGATCGACGTGTCGGATGCTGTTACGGCACGACAACACCACACAGTTTATTGGACTCGGCGGTGGGGGTACTTAGGCCCCGGTAATCCCCCCGAAAAACCAGTGTGTTCATAAGTAGAATTTTCTCGTAATCTGAACCTGGGAGATTCCTATGAAAAATATCCATTACCATGCTCAGGTCATCCCTTTCGACAACATCAAAATCGGCCTTGAGCAACTCCTTACATTCCTCAAACAATGTCATGTCCATTCCCTATGTGGCTGTATATTTTTATCATAATCTCCTGAGAGGATTGTCTAAAGGAATTATAAGCAACATGCGGTTTAACTTTTTCAAAGTGTTAATTTTTTGCAAAATGGTTTCCGGGGATACCGTTGTCATTTTTCGCCATATCCATTAATAACGCGATGCCAATATAATTGCTCCAGTTAAATGTATTCTGCAGTACCACTACCGCATTGCCCTTTTCTTTATCAAAACCGATAAAGCTGGAGTAACCCCCGATATACCCCACCTGATAGGTGATTTTTTCCCGTTCGATAAAGTCGGTGGTCCATGCAATACCCTGTACACCGTCAGTGCGTTGAATATCGGTATTACTGACTTCGTCAAACACGCTATCCAGTAAGTGGTTGTTGGTCGTCGACACATGATAGCGGGCATAAGTGGCAAGATCTTCGGCGTTACTGTATAAACTCGCCGCCGCCACCATGTTGTTGGAAAAATGCCAGTCCGGGGTAAGCTGTCCGCGCGGAATGAATTTGGGTTGGTCACCCGCGTGGCCAAGCGCACGCTGCGGATATCCTTTTAACTTCAGCGGAGTAAAACTGCTATTAGCCATTTGCAACGGTCGAAATATATAGTGCGAGGCTAAGCTTTGTATATCTTCGCCAGTTTTATGTATCAGGATATAGCCGATCAGGGCGTAGCCGATATTGGAATATTCCGGCGTTTTATGCTGTGGCGCCCGCCAGTTGGTTAGATAATGCAGCACATTATCGCTATCCAGTTCACCATAAAAATTCTCACCGCTGCCTAAGTAACTAATGAATTTTCCCAGCATCGGAATATCCATATTCTGACGCGGTAGGCCGGAGGTGTGAGTCACCAGTTCCAGTAGGGTAATTTTTTGTGCATCCGCGCTAAGCGGCGTTCCCGGTGCAAGCAATGTCGCCAAGTTATCGTCCCAACGCAGTCGTCCTTCATTCACCAGACAAGCCACCACTTCCGCCGTAATTCCTTTGCTGAGCGAGCCGAGGGCAAACAGAGTATCAGGCTTGACCGGGTAGCGATGAACCGCATCAGTTACGCCCCAGTTGTAAAACTGGGGCGAACCATGGTTATGGATCACTGCGACCATCATCCCAGGGACAGATTTTTTCGCCATATAGTGACGCACCACGCTATCAACGTCGCCGTCAAGCGATTGATGAGTAAGGAGTTCCTGAGTACCTGCCGGGGATGACATTTGCGAGAGCGTTCCGCAACCGCTGAGTGACGAGATAACAATTAAAAGCCAGCTAAATAATTTAAGTCTGTTCTGCATACTTCTTAAAGTGAGCGGGGGCGTTTGAGTGCCGGAAATGTACCACACTTAGCCTGCCGAAAAGCAATAATAGATGGCTGTTATGTGTCATAAGCTTAGTCCTGAACCATACCAATGCGGGCCGTTACCTCAAGACAAGTGTTGGCTAAGAGATCCACGCAGATGATTTTCTCCTTACCATAACGTTTCACTTTGTACTCAGGTCAGTGTTCGGAAATCCGCTCGATCCCCAGTGCTCAGTTGCAACCACATCCCCTTCATGTACCTGGAAGTCATCGTGGAAAGTCCCTCTCTTGGTCCCTTCTTCAAACGCCTGACATTGCCCACGCTCAGTTGGTAAGGTTACGGATGAATTCCAGTCTTCATATTCACCCGGCTTGCTCATGTCTTACCTCTCAATTCTACGGTGCAAGCATCTTTAAATTGAAAATAGATTATTAAAACAATCTATTTTAATGAAGATAACGTTAAAGCAGGTTTGAACGGAAAGGACGAGTTTTGTGAGTAGATGTGCAACCAAAAGTAGCCGTACTTAACGACAGGAAGCCACCAGTCTGTTCTAGTGCGTACCGTACCAAAGCACGTATGATGGGCAGCGTGGTTTAAATCCAGCAATGTGCCCACATTAAGAAGAGATGCTCTAGAATTATTCATTATATCTATGACTATCAATTGTTTTTTGGATTTTGTAAAATAATTTGAATTGGATTAATGTGATTTCAGAATCACTGGAGAAAGTCTTATGAAACTCGCCATCTATAGTACAAAACAGTACGACAAGAAGTACCTGCAACAGGTTAACGAGGCTTTTGGTTTTGAACTTGAATTCTTTGACTTTCTGCTGACCGAGAAAACGGCCAAAACAGCCCATGGCTGCGAAGCCGTGTGCATCTTCGTCAACGACGATGGCAGCCGCCCGGTTCTGGAAGAACTGAAAAAGCACGGGGTGAAGTACATCGCCCTGCGCTGCGCCGGATTCAATAACGTCGATCTGGACGCCGCCAAAGAGCTAGGCTTGCAGGTTGTGCGCGTTCCGGCCTATTCGCCGGAAGCGGTCGCCGAGCATGCGATTGGTATGATGATGACGCTGAACCGTCGTATCCACCGCGCGTACCAACGCACTCGTGACGCCAACTTTTCTCTGGAAGGCCTGACTGGTTTTACCATGTACGGTAAAACCGCCGGGGTGATCGGTACCGGTAAAATTGGTATTGCCGCGCTGCGGTTCCTGAAAGGCTTTGGTATGCGTTTGCTGGCGTTTGATCCCTATCCAAGCGCTGCGGCTCTTGAATTAGGCGTTGAGTATGTCGATCTCAACACGCTGTTTGCGGAGTCAGACGTCATTTCCCTGCACTGTCCGTTAACGCCGGAAAACTATCATCTGCTCAATGAAGAAGCCTTCGCGCAAATGAAAAGCGGCGTAATGATCGTTAACACCAGTCGCGGAGCCCTTATCGACTCACAGGCTGCCATTGATGCCCTGAAAAACCAGAAAATTGGTTCTTTGGGTATGGACGTGTATGAAAATGAACGCGACCTGTTCTTTGAAGATAAGTCCAATGATGTTATTCAGGATGACGTATTCCGTCGCTTGTCTGCCTGTCATAACGTGTTGTTCACCGGGCACCAGGCATTTTTAACGGCCGAAGCGTTAACCAGCATTTCGGAAACAACCTTGCAGAATTTGGCCCAGATTTCCAAAGGCGAAACCTGCCCGAACGCCCTCTTCTGAAAATGCCGCTCCCCTGCATTCGGGGGAGCATTTTCAGATAACCCCTGATGATAAATCCGACAGTATCATTATTATATTGATTGTATTCCCGTCACTAACGTAGAGAAATTCAATGAAGAAAATTGTCACGTTGATTGCGCTCAGCATGCTTATGGCTGGCTGTGTGAGCAATGGAAAAGTTTCCGTTAATCGCGAACAGTTACAACACCACCGTTTCGTTCTGGAGAGCGTGAACGGCAAACCGGTCACCGTTGCGAAAAATCAACCCGAATTGAGTTTTGGTGAAAATATGACGGTGTCGGGAAAAATGTGCAATCAATTCACGGGCCAGGGCAAGCTGTCTGACGGCGAATTGAAGGTGAAAGACCTGGCGATGACCCGCATGATGTGCGCCGACCCACAGCTGAACGCACTTGATGGCGTTATCAGCGACGTGTTTAAGCAAGGCGCACAGGTCGATTTGACGGCTAACCAGTTAACACTGGCGACGGCAGAGCAAACACTGACGTATAAACTGGCAGACTTAATGTAATTAACGCGGAGACTTAATAGTTCCCGCAACTCCCGGCGGCAAGCGACTGTTCACTGCAGCGTTTGCCGTTAGGTAAAGCACACATCCCGATGGCGGAACCATCCAGTTGACGTGCAATCGACAACGAACCGCCAATCATAGCGCAGTTTGCCTCACCAGAACCCGACATTGCAGCCTTCATGCCCGGCGCGACGTGAGCGGCCGTTGCCTGCTGAACAGGTTCACTGCTGCAAGCCGATAATAATAACGCGGCACACCCTACCCAAAACGCTGCGCGCATCTCACTCCCCTCTAAAAAATAACCCAACGACACAGCCCTAAATAATAGGCAGCAGAAACACTGTCGTCGAGAGGTAAAGTGCGCATTTATGCGCCCTGTTTACATTTTCTGGCAATTTTTTGACGGCTCCTTTGATCAAACCATTCATTCTGTTTATTACAGGGACACAAATGCGAAAATGTGTCCAGATGGCTTTTGCTAAAATAGAAAGATAACTACAGGACTCGTCGTCGTTTTGCGGGTCCCTCTTTTTGCGCAATGTAAGGGTGTCAGTATGCAAACAATTGACGGTAATGGTGCGGTTGCTTCGGTTGCATTTCGTACCAGCGAGGTTATCGCCATCTACCCGATTACGCCGAGTTCGACGATGGCGGAGCAGGCCGATGCCTGGGCCGGGAACGGGCTAAAAAACGTCTGGGGCGATATACCTCGCGTTGTGGAGATGCAGTCGGAAGGCGGTGCCATTGCGACCGTCCACGGCGCGTTACAAACCGGGGCGCTGTCTACATCTTTTACCTCATCGCAAGGTTTATTGCTGATGATCCCGACGCTGTACAAACTGGCCGGTCAACTGACGCCGTTTGTATTGCATGTTGCGGCACGTACGATTGCCACCCATGCGCTGTCGATTTTTGGCGACCATTCCGACGTGATGGCCGTTCGCCAGACCGGCTGTGCAATGTTGTGCGCTAGCAGCGTTCAGGAAGCGCAGGATTTTGCCCTGATTTCGCATATCGCCACGCTGAAAAGCCGCGTCCCGTTTATTCATTTCTTTGATGGTTTCCGCACCTCACATGAAATCAATAAAATCGTACCGCTGGCCGATGACACCATTCTTGGACTGATGCCGCAGGCGGAGATCGACGCCCATCGTTCTCGCGCGCTGAATCCGGAGCATCCGGTGATTCGCGGCACCTCGGCTAACCCGGATACCTATTTCCAGTCACGCGAAGCGACAAACCCGTGGTACAACGCGGTTTACGAGCATGTCGAACAGGCGATGAACGATTTCGCCACCGCAACGGGTCGCCAGTACCAGCCGTTTGAATACTATGGACATCCGCAGGCAGAGCGCGTCATCATTCTGATGGGCTCCGCCATCGGCACCTGCGAAGAAGTCGTGGATGAGTTGCTTACCCGTGGCGAAAAAGTCGGCGTACTGAAAGTCCGTCTGTTCCGTCCGTTCTCAGCCCGACATTTACTGCAGGCCTTGCCGGAAACCGCACGCAGCATCGCCGTTCTGGATCGCACCAAAGAACCCGGGGCACAGGCTGAGCCGTTGTATCTGGATGTCATGACCGCGCTGGCCGAAGCCTTTAACTGTGGCGAGCGTGAAACGCTACCGCGTGTAATTGGCGGGCGCTATGGCCTTTCCTCGAAAGAGTTTGGCCCGGACTGCGTGATGGCGGTGTTTAATGAGTTAAGCCATGCCAAACCAAAATCGCGCTTTACCGTCGGCATCTATGATGATGTCACCAATCTGTCACTCCCCCTGCCAGAAAACACCCTGCCCTCCACCGCAAAGCTCGAAGCCCTGTTTTACGGATTAGGCAGCGACGGCAGCGTGTCAGCGACCAAAAACAATATCAAGATTATTGGTAACTCGACGCCGTGGTATGCGCAGGGCTATTTCGTCTATGACTCGAAAAAAGCCGGCGGCCTGACGGTGTCCCATCTGCGCGTCAGCGAAAAACCGATCCGTTCGGCGTATCTGGTGTCGCAGGCGGATTTTGTTGGCTGCCATCAGCTGCAGTTTATCGATAAATATCAAATGGCAGAACGCCTGAAGCCAGGCGGTATCTTCCTGCTCAATACGCCGTACAGCGTGGATGAGGTGTGGTCACGTCTGCCGCAAGAAGTTCAGGCAGTTCTGAACCAGAAGAAGGCCCGTTTTTACGTGATTAACGCGGCCAAAATCGCCCGTGAATGCGGCCTGGCAGCACGTATTAACACCGTAATGCAAATGGCGTTTTTCCATCTGACCCAAATTTTACCCGGTGATAGCGCACTGGCGGAACTGCAGGGCGCAATTGCAAAAAGCTACAGCAACAAAGGTCAGGATCTGGTTGAACGTAACTGGCAGGCGCTGGCGCTGGCACGTGAGTCGGTCGCCGAAGTGGCTCTTCAGCCGGTTGATCCGCACAGTGCCAACCGACCGCCAGTGGTCTCCGATGCCGCGCCTGATTTTGTGAAAACCGTGACGGCGGCGATGCTCGCGGGTCTGGGTGACGCACTGCCCGTCTCCGCACTGCCGCCAGACGGCACCTGGCCCATGGGAACCACACGCTGGGAAAAACGCAATATCGCCGAAGAAATCCCTATCTGGAAAGAAGAACTGTGTACACAGTGCAACCACTGCGTTGCCGCCTGCCCGCACTCGGCAATTCGTGCCAAAGTGGTTTCCCCGGAAGCAATGGCAGACGCCCCGGCTAGTTTGCATTCACTGGATGTGAAATCCCGCGATATGCGCGGTCAGAAATATGTTCTACAGGTCGCGCCTGAAGATTGCACCGGCTGTAATCTGTGCGTGGAAGTCTGCCCGGCGAAAGATCGTCAGAATCCAGAGATCAAGGCCATCAATATGATGTCCCGCCTGGAGCATGTCGAAGAAGAAAAAGTGAACTATGATTTCTTCCTCAACCTGCCAGAGATCGACCGCAGCAAACTGGAACGCATTGATATTCGCACCTCACAGCTGATCACCCCGCTGTTTGAATATTCCGGTGCTTGCTCAGGCTGTGGCGAAACGCCGTATATCAAACTGCTTACCCAACTGTACGGTGACCGCATGCTGATCGCCAACGCAACCGGGTGTTCATCGATTTATGGCGGAAACCTGCCCTCCACACCGTATACCACCGATGCAAACGGCCGTGGGCCAGCCTGGGCAAACTCTCTGTTTGAAGATAACGCCGAGTTTGGTCTGGGCTTCCGCCTGACGGTGGACCAACACCGCGTTCGCGTCATGCGCTTGCTGGAACAGTTTGCCGATAAGATCCCGGCTGAGCTGAATGATGCCTTGCACGCAGAAGCCACGCCGGAAGTTCGTCGCGAGCAGGTCGCCGCACTGCGCCAACATCTGCAAGGCGTTGATGGCGCACAGCAACTGTTAACCGATGCCGATGCACTGGTTGAGAAATCAATCTGGCTGATTGGCGGTGACGGTTGGGCCTACGATATTGGCTTTGGCGGGTTGGACCATGTCCTGAGCCTGACCGAGAACGTTAACATCCTGGTGCTGGATACCCAGTGTTATTCCAACACCGGCGGGCAAGCCTCGAAAGCGACACCGCTTGGCGCGGTCACCAAATTTGGCGAACACGGTAAGCGTAAAGCACGTAAAGATCTGGGCGTCAGTATGATGATGTACGGTCATGTTTACGTCGCACAGATCTCGCTGGGAGCGCAGTTAAACCAGACGGTGAAAGCGATTCAGGAAGCAGAATCTTACCCAGGTCCGTCGCTGATTATTGCCTACAGCCCGTGTGAAGAACACGGCTACGATCTCGCCCTGAGTCACGATCAGATGCGCCAGCTCACGGCCACCGGATTCTGGCCGCTGTATCGCTTTGATCCGCGTCGCGCTGACGAAGGTAAACTGCCGCTGGCACTGGACTCTCGCCCGCCGTCAGATGCGCTGGCTGAGACTTTGATGAACGAACAGCGCTTCCGCCGCCTGAATGCACAGCAGCCGGAGGTGGCAGAGCAGTTGTGGAAGGATGCGACCGCAGATTTGCAAAAACGCTATGACTTCCTGGCGCAGTTGGCGGGAAAAGCCGAAAAAAGCAGTACCGATTAATACGTTCAGTTAAGTATTAATCTGGAATAAAAAAAGCCCGAACAGATGTTCGGGCTTGTCAATTTATTCGCTGGCTAATCAATTCTGGGACAACTCTCCAACGAAAAATAAAACGTGACAATAAAGGCATATAACCCGCGCAGAATATCCCAACAAAATTAACTTGTATAATATTTATTTTATATATTTGATCATTAATTCATTCACCGAAATTATCATCATTTCCGTGGAATTATTTGTTTAAGATTTTACTTAAGACGTAACAATTGATATTTATCTCTTTACGGAATTTCTCCTTTAGCATGCGTTAACACCCTACATGGGTCGTCGCAGGTAAATAAAAAAACTAAAGGATTATTTCAATGAACAGAAAAGTATTGGCCCTTGTAATTCCTGCTCTGTTAGCTGCAGGCGCTACTCACGCTGCTGAAGTTTATAATAAAGACGGCAACAAGTTAGACCTCTACGGAAAAGTAAACGCCCTGCGTTATTTTTCTGACACCCCAAGCAACGATGGTGATCAGACTTATTTCCGTGGTGGTTTCAAAGGCGAAACTCAGATCAACGATATGCTCACCGGTTATGGTCAGTGGGAATATCAGGTCAATGCTAACACCACCGAAAGCAATCGCAGCAACAACTTTACCCGTCTGGCCTTCGCGGGTCTGAAATTCGGCGACTACGGTTCTTTCGACTACGGTCGTAA
>NZ_SZWV01000096.1:74976-88648 GCF_005280945.1 Citrobacter sp. wls718 | reverse complement strand
AAGGATTATGGCTATCTGGCGTTTGTCCGTGCCGATCCCAAAAACAGTACACAGAAGCCTGATTTGCAGGTCTACGTTTCCAGCTACTCGTTTCTGGTAACGGAAGAACACCCACAAATATCACCTGATGAACTTAAAGCACTGGCGGAACATATTGTTAGTTCAGTCAAACATCGCTAGATTCATTGTTTGATTTACTGACAGGGAAGAAATAATTATGGAAAAGATATGGCCTCTTGAGGAAGGGATGAATCAATGTGGCATTTATTTTACTGAAGAAAAAGAGACGAGCTACGAGGCAACGGCAACTCAAAGCCATTGGGTGAATTATTCCTGTCAGAAAGGCTCTGCATCTGAAAACTTTGCTAATTACACTGAAGGTAATGATGCAAAGGCCTTTCTGGGCGGAAAGGCATATTTCGCGGAACTGCTCAATGCGTTCAACGCGGCGCAAAAAACAATTTATATTACTGGCTGGCAGGTAAACTGGGACGCACAACTGAAACCAGGTGTTCGTCTGGTGGACGCATTGTTAAAACAGGCAGAGGCGAACTCCCGGCTGAAAGTGTATATTATGCCGTGGGATTGTCCATCGCAGGTTCAGACTTATGCCAAAGCAACTGAGCGGGTATTTGCCGCCCTCAAATCTAAAACTCGACCGGGAAGCATTTTATGTCCGACTTGCCGGGGAACAGTCCGGTATGTTTTTTTCTCATCACCAAAAGTGTGTGATTGTTGATGAATCCGTGGCTTTTATCGGTGGAATAGACTTGGCTTATGGCCGTTATGATGAATATAACGGGGAAGGCGATGGCTATAATCTGAAGGCTGATGCTGAAGGCCGTCTGGGGATGAACAGATATAATTCATGTATCCCTTATATAGAACCAGCTAAAGAATCAGGCTCTGTTGACACTGTCAGGTATGACCCTGTGCTTGAAGATGTTATATCACCTTCCGAAAATTTACCTGACAAAGCAGGGCTGGAGGATTTATCAGGTTCGTTACAATCAGATGTTCTGAATAAATTACAGTCCGAAGGCATACAGCATATTATTAGTGCGGTACAGGGGCATCATCAGTGGCAGAGTCCTGATAAGGACAATAATGAAAAAGACGAAAAAAACCGAGAAAGAGAGTTGTATCATTATCTGGATGCCTCAGTTCAGCCCAGGATGCCGTGGCAGGATTATCATATTAGAATCAAAGGGCCTGCGGTCGATGATCTGACGCGAAATTTTGTGCTGCGCTGGAACAGTTATACGGATCGCGAAAAGAGTAATGTGCTGCAGACAACAAAACCTTATTTGCAGTACAGTTCCGGATACCATTCACCGAAGGCAGGCTCCTGTCAGATTCAGGTGTTACGCAGTGCATCGCTGAAGATGCGAATCCTGGAATTTACAGGTTCGAAATATCATGGTGCGGAGATGAATAATCCACCTTCACTGACACAAAACGACATATTGAAAAGTATGCTTCTGCTTATCAGTAAAGCCGAGCATTATATCTATATTGAGAACCAGTTTTTTATTTCTGCATTTGGAGCACCCTCCGTTGAAGATGTTTCTGAACTGAGTGACGAGGCTCTTGAAATAACAGGACTGTCGGCCGGAATTACGAAGGGTGTACTTGGAGACTCGAATGCCTTACCGGTGAATCAGATTGCAGGGTGGCTGGGAGACAGAATAAAACATTCTATTTATGCCTGTGTGGAACAACCTTTCCATGTCTGTATTGTACTGCCGGTACATCCGGAAGGAAAACTGGATAATGGTGCAATTGTGGCACAGGTACATCTGACCCGGCAGTCACTGGTGTTTGGTACAAAAAGCCTGCTGAATCGGGTGCGGCAGGCGCTGTGGGTCAGACAGAAACTGGACGGGGAGTCCCGTGCGAACTGGGCAGATTTGATCCCCGGTCTGGAAAAAAAGTGTGAAGCTGAACGGCAATATGAGACGATTTCCTTTGAGGCGTGTGCGAAGTATATCACATTATTAAATCTGAGGGCTCACGATAGTCTATATGGTATGCCAGTGACGGAGCAGGTTTATGTCCACAGTAAACTGATGGTCGTGGATGACCGTTATGTTCTGGTCGGCAGCGCGAATATTAACGAGCGTAGTCTGCTGGGCGACAGGGACTCTGAATTGGCGGTGTTGATAGCGGATACAGATGGGGGATATCAGGATATTGATGGCTCAGGTGTACTCTCGCCTTATAGAAAGTTTGCGCGTGATTTACGATTAAATATATGGAAAAAACTTCTGGGTGATGCAGCCGGAGAATTAAGTGATTTTTTACAGATGCCAGCAAAAACAGAGGGGTGGCAAAAGGTAAGAGAACTGGCAATAAAGAATACCGCGATTTATGAGGATGTATTTGACTTTATACCCAGAAACTATTTGATTGAGATAGACAAAGATGATCTGTATGAGGATAATATAGATGGTAAGCCTGTATTACTATGGCCTGTATATAAAAATAAAAGCCTCACTATCGCAGATGCAGTTAAAAATATGCCGTTTTCTGTTACTTTCTGGCGTATGTATAAAACGGACATTGAGTTTAGGGAGATGTTATACAGTAAAAGACAGGAACTGGAAAAAATAAAAGGTCATATAACATTATTACCCATTCACTGGACAGAAGGTGAAAATAATTTAATCGATTATCATACGGCACTTATCGATTAACAATCATTTTTCGCGGGACTAAAAAATCAAACGGAGTGTGGGATGATGAAAGTATATTTTTTGTCGTTTTCCCTGTTTTTTTATTCGTATCTAGCCTGTGCAGAAGATACAATATGGAAAAATGAATGCATTGGATATTACCAGTTGCAACTACCTGATGACATAGAGGTTGGTCTCTATCCCACCAAACGGATCTATACTGAAGATTTTGGTGGGATGGATTCTATTTTTGGTGAATATCATCAACTCCGAAGTCAGGGAAAAAACGTCAGCAGTCCTTATTCTCTTTTTTATTATCAGAACTATCGAATAATGATGTCGGCGGATGACTTTGAGAATTTAAATGAGTATAAAGAAAGAACTATTAAAAAACTTTCAAATCATAATCACACTTATAGTATAGAAAATTACTTGCCAGATGTTTTTTTCTTTCATATGAAAATTCTCACTCTCTATATATAAGTAAAAATAAAAGACTATACCAATTTGTGAAAGGTGGTGGACGAATTGATCCTCTTTTGGGGGCAAATAAAAAAATCTTAATCTCAATAATGAACCTGATGTAACCTCATTACTGGAGCGTTTTCGCACCAGAAAACTTTATGAAATCCCATCAGAAAAAGGATTTTGCCTGCCGTATGGTTTCATTGCTAATGATTCAGGCGCGGAGGATCGCGATATGGCGGTTACATACCGAATGAATAATCATCCGGATGTGATGATTGTCTTTCAGGATGCCAGCTATCAGTTGCCTTATAAGGTTCCGCTTAATTCTGATTTAACCCCCGTAAAGAACTATGATGCAAAGGATTACGCAAAATGGTTATGGAATAAAGTTTATATGCTATATCCAGGACAAAAAAGGGAATTATTACCTCCGGGCTGGTTCAGTATAGAAATGGACGGTAGAAAAGGTTCAGGTTCTTTTCTTCAGGTAACACGCATAGATGGCAAAAAGGATTATGGCTATCTGGCGTTTGTCCGTGCCGATCCCAAAAACAGTACCCAGAAGCCAGATTTGCAGGTCTATGTTTCCAGCTATTCATTTCTGGTAACGAAAGAACACCCACAAATATCACCTAATGAACTTAAAGCACTGGCAGAATATATTGTTAGTTCAGTCAAACATCGCTAGATTCATTGTTTTATTTACTGACAGGGAAGAAAAAGTTATGGGAAAGATATGGCCTCTTGAGGAAGCGATGAATACGTGTAGCGTTTATTTTACTAAAGAAAAAAAGACGAGCTACGAGGCGGCGGTAACTCAAAATCACTGGGTGAATTATTCCTGTCAGAAAGGCTCTGCATCTGAAAACTTTGCTAATTTCACTGAAGGTAATGAAGCAAAAGCTTTTCTTGGTGGGAAAGAGTATTTTGAAGCATTAATTTATGAATTCGAAAATGCACAAAAAACGATTTATATTACCGGCTGGCAGGTGAACTGGGATGCGCAACTGAAACCAGATGTTCGTCTCGTTGACTCCCTGCTACAAGCAGCAATGCGATCGGCACAGCTTAAAATATATATTATGCCCTGGGCTAATATGGTTATTGAAACATATGCAGCTGCAACAGAACGGGTATTCGCTGCACTGAATCAACATCTGGGTCGGGATGCGTTCTTTGTACAACTGGCAGGTTCTAAATCCGGTAGCTTTTTCAGTCATCACCAGAAATGTGTAATAGTTGATGAGTCCGTTGCATTTGTCGGCGGGATTGACCTTGCCTACGGACGGTATGATGATGGCAGATTCAGTCTGAAGGCCGATGCAGAAGGGCGTCAGGGTCTCAACCAGTATAACGCCTGCATTGCCAGCATTTCTCAGTCCGGAAAGGCCGGGTACGATCCCATGCGCGAACAGTTGCAGAGATCTCAAGGAAAAAATACAAGTCCCCCGGATATTGAGCAGGCAGAAAAAAAAGCAGCACAGCACATTATTGAGCATGTTCTGGATCCGGATAAGAAATACTGGCAGTCGTCTGGAGATAATACCTGCCTAGATCCAGCTTTTCAGCCCCGGCAACCTTGGCAGGACTACCAGGTAAGAATATATGGGCCAGCGGTGAATGATCTGGTGAAAAATTTTATCCTGCGCTGGAACAGTTATGGTTGCCAGAAATCGAAACCAAGTCTTCTGGAAACAACCTGGCCCGAACTTACCTTCACACCCTCTGTACAGCCTGAAAAAGGTTGTTGCCAGATCCAGGTGCTGCGTAGCGCCTCGCTGAAGATGCGTAAAGATGAGTTCAAACATTCCCCAGTATTACAGAAAAACACCGAACCCAAGATGTTGCAGGATGATATCCGGCGCTGCATGCTCGGGCTAATCCAGAAAGCAGAAAATTATATTTATATTGAAAACCAGTTTTTTATCTCGGCATTTGGGGAACCATCAATCCCTGTAAATGATGACCTAGGCCCAATAGCAGCAAGTTTTAATATGCCTCTGACTGAATGGGGAACACGAAAAATGCCCGGAGATGCTTGGGCACAGCCGAAGAACCAGATAGTGGAGTGGCTGAGCGACAAGCTGAAATGGGTGATATTCGGCTATAAACCACAACCGTTCCATATTTATATTGTCCTGCCAGTGCATCCGGAAGGCATGCTGAACGATGGCACGATAGTGGCACAGATTCATCAGACCCGGCAATCGCTGGTTTTTGGTGGCCACAGTCTAATGAATCGGATCCGCCGATACCTGTGGGTAAAACAGCAACTGGAAGCACAAGGTATTAGTCGTGCAGAGTGGTACAATAAAATACAGGACTTGGAAAAAAAGTGTGGGAAAGTAGAATATGAAACAATTCCTTTTAGCGCTTGTAATGAATATATCACCTTACTGAATCTTCGGAACCACGATACCATCGACGGGAAGCCGGTAACAGAGCAGATCTATGTCCACAGTAAGCTGATGATAGTAGATGATCGCTACGTTCTGGTAGGCAGTGCCAATATTAATGAGCGCAGCCTCCAGGGGGATCATGACTCAGAGCTGGCGGTGCTGATTTCAGATACAGCGAATGGTACTGCTGATATTGACGGTAACGGCAATCAGGTTCCCTGCCGTAATTTTGCCCGTAATCTGAGAATAGACGCGTGGAAAAAGTTACTGGGAGCAGCGGCAACTGAAGATATACTGAATAAACCTGCCGCAGAGAAAACCTGGCAGGCTATCAGGGATCAAGCGAAGATAAACACAAAAGCCTATGAGGCGGTATTTAATTTTATTCCACGAGATTATCCGGCGGGACTGAACGAAATTTATACCGGTGGAAATAATAATATCTCTGAACCAAATAAAACAAACATCACCCCCTCCTCCGTATACTCTGGGGCATCCCTGTGGCCAGTATGGAATGGTGATAAAAAACATGTTAGTGAAGCGGAATTAAATATGCCTTTTTCTATCGATTTTTGTAAAAAATATAAAAATAACAGATTCAACAATCAAAGTAAGTTGAGTGGGATTAAAGGTTATATTACGTTATTACCATTGTACTGGACGGAAAAGGAAAATAACCTAGTGCCATATCATTCAGACTTAATTTCGTTCAGACAACCAGACAATCGACCAGATACTCAGATGGCGGATGTCGGTAACGAAGAACAGAACGATGAGGTATCTGTATGAAGTTGAAAAAAATATTAATATTTACCTGTATTACAGGAGCAGTCCATGCAGGGCCACAGCAATGGAAAGAAGAATGTGTGGGATATTATAAGATACAGGTGCCCGTGAATCTTGAGGTGGCTCTATATCCTCTTGATGGCTTACTTAATACAAAAAGGAAACCACCATATGATGGTCGTGACATGGGATATTTTTGGCCAATAATAACATTTGGTGACTATTATGGGGTTGGAGAACAAACTGATACCTCCGTTCAGTCTCAGTTCTCTATGTTTCACTATGCCAATTATGAAATTAGCGTTTCAACGAATAGTAAAGAAGCAGTCGATATAAATAAGTACAAAGAGAAAATAGAAGAAATACTTCGTGTTAATTATGAGGCAAGGAAAGTTCGACTTAAAGAAGAAAATCCTGAGATGGCGATACCTGAAAATAAAACCGGCGTCAAATCCACATATAAAATAAAACAATATTCAGATGCTTTTTCAATTTATCAATCAAAATATTTTGAGTTGCACTTCAACAGGGCTAACAGGTTATATATTTTCCGGCCTGATACTGTTCCATTACTGGCAAATAAAACATTAACTGCTGACGAAGCTGCGCCGATAGTGGAGCCAACCGTACAGTCGCTGGTGAAACGCTTTCGCCCCCGCGAGTTATATGAAGTGCCACCAGAGCAGGGATTTTGTCTGCCCTATGGGTTCATTGCCGGTGATTCAGGACAGGAGTCGCACGATATGGGCGTGACATACCGGCTCATTGATCACCCGGATGTGACGATTTTTTTCCAGGATATGGGGATAAATGAAGAGATTCATTCAGACGAAGGCAGTATGAAAGAGGCTGTCACTGCCATGTGGAATACTCACTATTTAATGGGGGCGGGTAAAAAAGAACTGCTGTCTCCAAAATGGCAGAATATTGAAATGGATGGTCGCGAAGGCATAGGAACCTTTGTTAAGGCGACCTACAATAATGTTCCCACCTATGACTATAACGGGCATGTCGCTGAGTATCATAATTATATTGATTATGGCTACCTAGCTTATATTAGAGGGGATATCAATACCCGAAACAAGGAACCCGGCCTATTACTCTACATTTCGCAGGACAGCAGTCAGGTTAAAGATAAACCGCCAATGAGTAAGGATGAATTATTAGAGATCGCCACACGTATTACTCGCTCAGTAACACGTCGTTGACTGAATATATTAATATGCGACTAAGATTCTATCTAATCCAAAACTTATCAATCTTGGTAAGTTTATCGTAAGCAAATCCTAATTTAAAAACCCTACAAGAGAATATATGGTAACCCCCCCATTTTTAACGGTGGTGATAAGTAGAATCAGGTCATGCGTTAAATATGCTGCATCGGCGTGAAGCCATTCAGTGCCATATTTTGACGTTCGTGATTATAAAACCATTGCCACTGCGTGGCATAGCCCTGCAATTCGTCCAGTGAGTTAAACAGGTGCTGGCCCAGCCAGTCATAACGCACCGTCCGGTTATATCGCTCAATATAGGCATTCTGTTGAGGTTTGCCGGGCTGAATAAAACTCAGGGTTATCTTCTGCTGAACTGCCCATGACATCAGTACTTTGCCGGTATATTCTGGCCCGTTATCGCATCGTATTGCTGCCGGTTTACCTTTCCATTCAATGAGTTGTTCGAGAGTCCTCACCACACGACTTGCTGGCAGGGAAAAATCCACTTCAATAACCAGTGCTTCACGATTAAAGTCATCGATGACATTCAGTAAACGGATAGAGCGACCATCTGATAGCTGATCATGCATGAAGTCCATCGACCAGCATTCGTTGCGGCTTTCTGACACCCTCAGCGGTTCAGGTTTATCCCGTTTCAGTCTTTTTTTCGACTTTATTCGCATGTTCAGCGATAGCTCGCAGTAAATTCGGTACACCCTTTGTGGTTGAAGCGGAAGCCTTTTACGTTGCGCAAATACAAAAAGCACAGGCCAAACCCCCAGTTGCGCTGGCTGCCAGTGATGTGGAGCAGCCAGTCAGCAATAACCTCATTTTCCTCATTCAGTTGAGGCTGATAGCGATAGCAACTTTCGCTGACAACAAACAACTGACAGGCAAAACTTATGCTGACATTCCGGCTCCTGACCGCATCCTGCGCCATCTGCTTTCGACGCGATGGCTTCACCACTTTTTTGCCATGGCTTCCTGAATGATTTCGGCTTTGAGGCGCTCTTCAGCATACATTTTTTGAGGCGGAGGTTTTCGTCTTCCAGCTCTTTCAGACGAGTCATCATGGAGGCATCCATCCCGCCAAAACGCGAACGCCACTTATAGAAACTGGCATTGCTCATGCCATGTTCACGACACAATTCAGCCACCGGTGTTCCGGCCTCGGCTTGCTTCAGAATGGACATGATCTGGCTGTCAGTAAAACGTGATTTTTTCATAGAGATCTCCCCGGTTCAGATTACGAGAGAATTCTACTTATGAACACACCGGTTTTTCGGGGGGATTACCGATGCAAGGGAGCCCGACTGAAGTACCGCTTCATTAACGATCACCGAGAGATCTGGTCGATCGCAGTAATGTGTCGGGTTATGAAGGTTGCCCGTGCCGGATTTTATGTCTGGCTTCACTGTCCTGTTTCTGCGGTAGAAAAAGATAATCAGCGACTGCTGGAGTTAATCTGGGACTCCTACACGCTGAGCGGTGGCGTTTACGGCTACCGCCGGATTCACGGAGATCTGCGTGAAATCGGTGAATCGTGCAGCAGAAATCGTGTTGCAAAAATTATGAAGAAAAACAGGATACAGGCAGTACATGGGTATAAAGTGCCACGGGGAATCAAAGGGCGACCGTCACTGATAGCCCCTAACCGTGTACAACGTGAGTTTACGGTGGTAAAGCCCAATCAGGTCTGGGTAACCGATATTACCTATATCCGCACCTGGCAGGGCTGGTTGTACCTGGCAGTGGTTATCGATCTTTTTTCCCGTAATGTGGTGGGCTGGTCGATGAAACCGACACTGTCACACGAGCTGGCACTGGATGCGTTGCTGATGGCGGTCTGGCGGCGTAAGCCTTCAGAAAACGTCATTGTTCACAGCGATCAGGGCAGTCAGTATGGCAGTGATGACTGGCCGCGGTTCTGCCGGGCCAACGATCTGGTGCCGAGCATGAGTCGTCGCGGCAACTGCTGGGACACTCATTCTAATATACTTTCAAATACCCGATCGGACTGACCCGTGCTGGGATTGGCTCGAATGCCTTTGTGTTGATCTGTCGTCCGATTCTGGTATTTCCCGAGCATAGCCGGGCCCAGCGTTTGTGACCTGATAGGAGCTTTGTGATGCATCCCGAGTGTCCTGTCCTACTATGGGGATGGTTGTGCTACCAATATCTGGGGGCAAACCATGCAAAACGACCACTAATCTTCTGAAAGCGTGATCCTGGATGTCGATACACACCTTGATATTCATGTCGGTGCTGTTATCAGCCAGGCGGGGAAACAGCTTGGCACTCACATTATTCAAACAAATCAAACTGGTTATCTGGAACTACTTGATTGGGATCGTTCTTTTGGGATCCTCGAACGAGCAGGCATCGAAGGAACCGGAACGTATGGTGCCGCATTAACACGTTATCTCATTAAGAATGGCATTTATGTGGTTGAAGTTAATCGGCCAGATCGCTCAAAACGTCGCCTTGAAGGGAAGTCAGATCCCCTGGATGCAGAAAATGCAGCCCGGACAGTACTTTCAGGGAGCAGCAAGGCCATACCAAAAATGCAGTCCGGCGCTTGTGAAGCTCTCCGGATTATTAGCGTAGCCAGACGCAGTGCAATAAAAGCCCGCACGCAGGCGATTAATCAGCTTCGTGCTCTGCTGGTGAGCGCCCCGCAGGATGTTCGCGACAAACTCTGGAAATCGAAACCACACGAATGTGTTACCGCCTGCCTTAACAGCGAGGTATCAGAGTACTCGCCATTGCGGATAGCCCTGTGCAGCACGCTTCGAAGCCTTGCGAAACGATGGAAGGCACTGACTGAAGAGCTGAATAAACTGGACGAATCACTGGATAAACTGACCCGTAAAGATGCCAGTAATCTTCGTAGCCAGTTTGGGGTAGGACCACAGACGGCTGCAACACTGCTGGCTGTTGCAGGTGATAACCCCGAACGTTTAAAAAATGAAGCGGCTCTGGCATCGCTCTGTGGCGTAAATCCGTTACCAGCATCATCAGGAAAAACAGTCAGGCACAGGTTAAACCGTGGCGGCTCACGTGAAGCAAACAACGCCTTGTGGACAATAGCCCTTGTGCGCATGCGTAGTGATCCGCGCACAAGAATCTATGTCGACAGAAGGACTGGTGAAGGGCTGTCGACCAAAGAGATCCTGAGATGCCTAAAACGCTACATTGTCCGTGAACTCTATCCATTGATTTTATCGGACCTCGCTTATGCCAATCGCCCGCTCTTGACATAGGAGCGTCAATGCAGTGGCAGAATCGTTCTTTAGTTCACTCAAAAAAGAGCGCATCAGGAAGCGCATATATAAAACCCGGGACATGGCCCGGGCGGATATCTTCGATTACATTGAAGTGTTCTACAACCGTAACCGACGCCACAGCCACCTCGGTGGCCTCAGCCCGGAGGCCTTCGAAAAGGCCTCGCCGTGAGGACAGAAACTGTCTACCGGAGCGTGGTCACTCCAAAATACCCCGGCTTTTTTAGCGCAATCAGAAACAGACCTGAAAGGTTACGCCCCTTTCACTACAATAAGCGGTTCGATATCACTCTCTTTTTTAATCACCAGCGAATCGTCACCGCGCAGACAGGTGCCGCCGTAGTTACCGCCCACGGTGAACGTGCAAACCTGAATATATTTACCGGCAACGTTGGGCAGACACCAAAGCTGCTGATAAATGTTCTTCTGTTCAGCAAACTTACCGCTGGTCTTATCGAGCAGTTCTTCCTCGTGACTGACCAGATCGATGTTGCTGCCACAACGTCCTGCAATAGGTTTCACGGCATAACCGGTTCTCGCCAGCTCGTCGTTAACAGTGAAGTCAGTATCAAGCAGATAGCGATGATGAGGGAACAGTTGCCACAGGATCGGTAATATTGCTTTGTTGCCGGGAATAACCGTCCACAACGGCTCGAAGACCAGCACTTCCGGGCGCAGCAGAACATCAATCAGTCGTACTTCCTGGTGAGTATGTCCGGTACGAATTGGCACGGCAGCGTATTCGGTTTCGCTCACCTCACGCACTTGCTCGATCGCGGTTTCCCATGCCCAGGTTTTCCAGACGCAATTCACCAAACGACCGTCGCCGTCAATCAACTGGCCGGCATCATCCCAGCGTAATTCGTCCAGTCCGCGGAGGATTTTGCTGTCAAACCCGGCCTGATGCAGCGCCTGCTGCATAAACTGCGCGTGGTAGTTCTCTTCAATGTCCTTGTCCTGCATGATGTGAACGAAAGGACGCGCGCGACTGTGCTTCCAGGCGCCGGCCAGTTCGTTGATCAGCCCTTCTGCAGGATTGTGCCCGCGCCCACGGTAGCCTTGCTCAGCCCAGCGTTCAAGGATCAGGCCTGCTTCGGTATGGCACGATGCGGAATCGGCGTTGTACTCGTACACCTTCAGCCCGCGCTCATCCATACAAAAATCCATACGACCGGTGATCATATGGTGCCGACGACGCTGCCATGAGAGGCGCAGACGCGGCCAGAGAATTTTTGGAATATCGAACAGCGCCAGCAGGTTATCGTCTTTCAGCACTTTGTCGGTGGCATGCAGATACATCAGATGCAGTTCGTTGGTCGCTTTAATTAGCTCCTGCTCCGCGCTTTCAGTAATGGTGAAGTACTGATGCGGATCCCGATTGATCACATGACCATTTGCCAATACGTAGGCTTTTTGCAACGGATCCTGCTCGTTCAGCCACTTACCATCAAACTGTCCGCTATCTTCCAGTCTCGCGCCGCCAATCTTCAGGGCGTCATTGTCGATCTCTGGCTGCGGCAGACTGTAGCGGGTATCGTCAGTTTGGATCATCCAGCCGAGGATCGTGGTGTCATCAAAGGTATCACGCAGGGTGTAGTGACCATTTTCAACCACCATCTCCAGCTCGCGGGTCCACTGCTGTCCGGGAGGCAGCGGCGTGTGGATCACGTTCTGTTCAGCAATACGGATTTTATTTTCCAGCAACTGGGTGACAACCGCCACATGGCCCGTTTCGTTGAACTCACCGCCTTTTTGCCAGATAAGTAGAGCGCCTGCTACCGGCGCGCGGGGTGAGCCATTAGGGAATGCTTGTAACGGCAGAATATTGTCATTCACCACTTCGCGCAGGAAACGCAAGGAGAAGATCTCCCAGGCCATACCCACATCGGTGAAGACTACGCCATAGTTGAGAAAGAGAAAACGGCGCGCGAACTCGACGCACTGCCATTTGTGGCCCATGTATTCGTCGTCGATATAGCTGCGAAACGCAGCATCATCGTCGTAGTCCCGTGGGTCAAGGGAGCTGTAATCTGAAGAGTAGATTGCTACGCCGCCGGGGGCGTAGCCCAATAATGTCCCGAATGGGGCATCCTGACTGGTCGTTCCTTTGCTCATGCACCTTACCTCAAAACAATACAGCCTGAGCAGGGTGGCGTGAATTTTTCGCTCTGATTGCCTGCTCTGCGACACTAACCGGACAGAGGTTGACTTATCATACACCTCAACGCAGCGGCTGGCGCTCAGAGGCGAAAAATTCGTAGCAGGAGCTACGCTTTACTGAGGATAACCGGCACGCTTTTATACGCCGGGGTCAGACTTTCAGTATCGACCGCATCGAGCGACAGCAGCACATTCGCTTCCGGCAGATACGCGCCGATCGAACCCGCCGCCATGTCGTAAATGACGACCGTTAGCCCGTGCATCATACGATCCACGCAAGGCTTACCATGGTCATCCAACGCTTGGACGTTAACGACATCGCCCTGAGTCAGCCCGCGGGCCGTTGCTTCCACGGCGCTTAAAAACACCACATCACGTCGCCCGCTAATGCCACGATAGCGATCGTTCATGCCATAAATAGTAGTGTTGTACTGATCGTGGCTACGCAGTGTGGCCAGCACCAGCGCCTCAGCAGGCTGGTTTTCCCGCTCGACTGCACGCTGACGACTGACGACAAAATTAGCTTTACCGTTTGCAGTGTGCCATTCACGCCGCGAAGCCGGCGTATCCATACGAAATCCACCGGGCTCGGCAATACGCGCGTTATAATCGCGAAACGCCGGAATAACGGCCTCGATGGCGTCGCGAATCAACGCATAGTTCCCGGTCAGCGCTTCCCAGTTTAC
>NZ_SZWV01000096.1:58145-74934 GCF_005280945.1 Citrobacter sp. wls718 | reverse complement strand
AGCGTGGCGCGAGCCAGCCCCGCCACAATCGCCGGTTCCGATTTTAGCCATTGAGAGGCCGGTTTTAGCGCACCGCAGGAAGCGTGGACCATCGACATAGAATCCTCGACGGTTACTGACTGAATACCCGTTGCCTGCATATCGCGTTCAGTTCTGCCCAGCGCGGGTAGCAGATAGTTGTGTTTTGCCAGCAGCAAATGCGAACGATTGAGCTTGGTCGCAATGTGAACCTGCATATCCAGCTTTTTCATCGCCTCGAAGGTACGCTGCGGCTGAGGCATCGCCACCGCCAGATTCCCGCCCATGCAAATCAATGCCTTCGCCTCACCACGCTCTATCGCCCGAATACTTTCCACGCTGGAGCGACCATGCTGACGCGAAACGTTGATAGAAAAATGCTCTTCCAGGCGCTGCAGGAAGTCTTCTGATGCCGCCTCGTTAATCCCTACGGAACGGTCGCCCTGCACGTTGGAATGCCCGCGCAGTGGGCAGATCCCCGCCCCCGGTTTGCCCATATTGCCTTTCAACAACAGCAGATTCACCAGTTGCTGGACGTTCTCGGTACCGTTTTTATGCTGGGTGATACCCAGTCCATAACAAATGATCGTCGCGCGAGATTTGTTATAGCTGTGTGCCAGATCTTCCATCTGGCTGCGCGTCAGGCCAGAGTCCTGCTCCAGTTCAGCCCAGCAACATTGGCGTAAATCGTCATACAACGCCGAATAACCCGCGGTATGTTCGTCGATAAACGCATGATCGAGCGTCGGTTGCTGACCCAGCAAGATCCGCGCTTCATCCATTTCGATCAACGCCTTCATGATGCCTTTGAGCAGCGAGGCATCACCGCCCATTTTGACCTGGTAGTAATCGCTGCTAAGTGCTGTCGTCTGGCCGGTGAACATCTCTTTCGGGCTTTGTGGGAAGCTAAAGCGCTCAAGTCCGCGCTCGGTAAGCGGGTTAATTGAGATAATTTTAGCCCCGCGTTTGGCAACGTCGCGTAACGTGGTCAGCATGCGCGGATGGTTGGTGCTAGGATTATGTCCGATGCAAATCACCAGTTCACACTGTTCAAAATCATCAAGCTCCACGGTCCCTTTCCCAAGACCAATGGCCCGCGTCAACCCGGCACTGGTTGGGCCATGACACATGTTTGAACAGTCCGGGAAGTTGCTGCTGCCGTATTCGCGGGCAAACAGTTGATACAGGAACGCCGCCTCATTTGAGGTTCTACCGGAGGTGTAAAACTCAACCTGCTGTGCAGAGTCATAGCTGCGCAGTCGCTCGCCGATTTCCTGAAACGCAATGTCCCACGCCACGGCCTGCCAGGTATCCGTCACGGCATCGTATTTCATCGGGTGCGTCAAACGGCCTATATTTTCCAGCGCATAATCACTGTACTGCCAGAGTGCCGATACCGGGTGGCGGCTGAAAAATGCAGGTGAGGCTTTCTTACTGGTGGTTTCCCAGGACACTGCTTTTACGCCGTTTTCGCACAGTTCCATCGGCGCACGATGGCTCGGATCGGGCCACGCGCACCCCGGGCAATCGAACCCTTTCACTTGGTTCATTTTGAACATCGCGATAATGTCGCGCGCGACGGCCTTTTGCGAAAACACCGAAGCAGTGACGGCTTTTACCGCGCCCCACCCACCCGCCGGGCCCTGATAACCGCTTACTCCTGGAACACCATTTTTCATTGTTACTGCTTTTTCACCGCCAATTATTGAGGGTAGTACGGTAGCAATTTCCGTCCAACATTGATTTCCTCTTCATGGAGTACGGTCTGCGTACAATGAACGGGTTAGATTTATCTTCCCCTTTCAGCACAACACGACATAAAGTCCCAATCTGTTAAATTGAGTTTTCCCTAACTGCTACACTGCTTCAACACAACCACTCAGAAGGCAGGTCACTATGTCAGACAATACTTATCAGCCCGCGAAAGTCTGGACGTGGGATAAATCCAATGGCGGCGCATTCGCCAACATCAACCGTCCGGTTTCCGGTGCCACCCACGAGAAAACGCTACCGGTCGGCAAGCATCCGCTGCAGCTCTATTCGCTGGGTACGCCAAACGGTCAGAAAGTGACGATTATGCTGGAAGAGCTGCTGGCGCAGGGCGTGACCGGCGCGGAATATGATGCCTGGATCATCCGTATTGGCGAAGGTGACCAGTTTTCCAGCGGCTTTGTTGAGGTGAACCCAAACTCGAAGATCCCGGCACTGCGCGACCATTCACAAAACCCACCGGTACGCGTGTTTGAGTCTGGCGCTATCCTGCTCTATCTGGCGGAGAAATATGGTTATTTCCTGCCTCAGGATTTGCCAAAACGCACTGAAACACTGAACTGGCTATTCTGGTTACAGGGCGCAGCGCCCTTCATCGGCGGTGGTTTCGGCCACTTCTACAACTATGCGCCGGTAAAAATTGAGTACGCGATCAATCGCTTCACTATGGAAGCCAAGCGTTTACTCGACGTTCTGGATAAGCAACTGGCGCAGCATCAGTTTGTGGCGGGGGATGAATATACCATTGCCGATATGGCCATTTGGCCGTGGTTTGGCAATGTGGTGCTGGGCAACGTCTATGACGCGGCAGAATTCCTTGATGCGGGGAGCTACAAACACGTTCAACGTTGGGCCAAAGAGGTTGCAGCGCGTCCGGCGGTTAAGCGTGGACGGATTGTGAACCGCACTAACGGGCCGCTGGATGAACAGCTTCATGAACGCCATGACGCCAGTGACTTCGATACCAATACCGAAGACAAACGCCAGGGCTAACGCAAGATTCCTTATCCGGCCTACATATAAGGCGTAGGCCTGATAAGCGAAGTCGTCACGCGCTGGTGACGTCGTAATCCATGCGGCGTAACGCGTCTAACGTGGCTTTGGCTTCATCTTCATCGATGATGCTCATAGCGAATCCTACGTGCACCAGTACCCATTGCCCGACCAGCTCAGCCGGATCGCCTTCACAAATCAGGGCAATGTTGACATCGCGCTTGATACCGCAAACTTCAACCTGCGCAAGCTGGTGAATATCTTCACCGACGGTCAGAACCTGACCCGGGACTCCAATACACATATCTGACTCCGTCCCATAGCAACCTATGGGCTATTCGACTTCAATACTTTTCACTTTCAGTGAATCGCCGCTTTCAACCCGCAAACGATCGCCCTGACAACGTGGACATTGCGCATCATGCTGGGTAATTTCCACAACCTGACTGCAATCCCAGCACCAGGCCTGAGCGGGGTTGTATTCAATGTGCAATGCACATCCCTGCGCGACCGTGCCCTGACAGACGATGTCAAAACTGAAACGAACGGCGCTCTCCTCAACGCAGGAGAGCGCGCCAATTTCCAGCCAAACGCCGGTAACACGTTTAACATCGTGCTGCTCTGCCTGCTGCTGAATAATCTCAACGGCGCTCTGGCAAAGCGACAACTCATGCATTTTCACAGCTCCGACGGCCCAACAGCAACGCGCGACGACCAAGTTGCGGTGCGTTCGGATCGGTCACCGGCAGCGATAACAACATTTTTGCACAATCGTCAGTCAGGCGGACACCCTCTTGTGCCGACATGCTGTGCGAAAGCGGCGACATTAACGAACAGGACAGGTATTGCGATACTCCATCTAGCTCGCCTACGGTAAATGTCATCTCACCATACGGTAAACGCAGCCCCATTTTCTCGCTGACTTTTCGCAGGGGCCAGATCTGATCTGGCCCAGGAAAAATCAGCGCGCTCAGCATCCAGGGCGTGATCACACACCCCGTCCACTGGCCTTCAAACAGCGTAAAATCAGAGACATACACCGGCATATTCGGATGCAGGAACGAGAGATCGTGCATCGAACGGCGGGCTACCTCTTCAAACGCGGCCTGAATCTGCGCTTTTGGGGCTGTCTGAAAGCCTAAAAACTCTTCAGACATGGGCCGCCTCCCGAGGGATGGCTTCCACACCCGATTCGCGCAGCGCGGCGAGAACCTGCTCAAGCGCAGGTTCAATCATGGCTTCAACCGTCGGCGTTAGCCCGATATGCGGCTCCAGCGATTCCGGAATAACGCCGACCAGAGTCAGCTTCTTCGGAAACTCGCCGGTAAAACGCAGGGCCGACAACACGTCGGCCAGGCCAAGCTGGTGCGGCGAGATTTTATTGGTAAACAGCGCCGGGATCTCTTCATCCCGCAGGACCATCATGGTTCCCGGCGTGCTTTTTCTCGACACAATGGCGTCAGCAATGATCAGATGATCTCTGTCCGCCATATCGCCGAGCAGCTCCATCCCCGCTGTACCGCCATCCAGAACGTCAACGAAATCAGGCAGGATGTACCGTTGCTCTAATGCCTCAACGATACGTACCCCGATGGCTTCGTCAGTCAGCAAAATATTGCCGACCCCTAAGACTAATATCCGCATTACAGAACCTTAACTGAGACGACTTCGTTCCCGTCAACGTCCACCACATGCACCGCACATGACATACAAGGGTCGAAGGAGTGAATAGTACGCACCACTTCCAGCGGTTTGTTCGGATCGGCGATCGGCGTGCCTACCAGTGAACGCTCATACGGTCCCACTTCGTCATTAAAGTTACGCGGGCCAGAGTTCCAGGTTGAAGGTACAACCGCCTGATAGTTGCTGATAATGCCGTCTTTAATCACCATCCAGTGAGAAAGCATACCGCGTGGTGCTTCGAGGAAACCGACACCTTTGAACTCGCCAGTGGCCGGGATATTCGGTTTCACGAAGGTGGTGTGGTCGCCTTTGCCGATGTTTACGATCAGCGCGTTATACTGATTTTGCAGAACGTTCTGCAGTTCACAGCAGTGAACGGTACGACCAATGATACGACCCAGCGTCGAATGCAGCTGTGCCACTTCGATGGTTTTACCGGTCAGCTTGGTGTAAATCGCAATGATCTCATTCAGCTTGGCATGGGTAGACTCGCGTTTTGCCGCCAGTTTACACAGCATGTTAGCCAGCGGGCCCACTTCCACCGTTTTGCCGTAGAAGGTTGGCGCTTTAACCCAGGAGTATTTGCCATCGTCAGACCAGCCGGTGTAATCCGGAACCGTTGTTCCTTCCCACGGCGCCTGCGGCGCTTCGTCTTTGTACCACGCATGTTTCGCACTCTCCTGAATCCCTTTGATCAGGTATTCATCAGAATGAGAGGTGATCGGACGATAGGTCGACAGGTCTGCATCGGTAATGTAACCACCAGGGAACAGGAAGCTGCCGTTTTTGCCGTCAGTCGGGAATTCCGGCGCGCTCAGGTAGTTTACCGCACCCTGGCCGCGTCCCAGCCACTCCGGATAGAATGCGGCAATAACCGCGGTATCCACTTTGTACACCTGCTCAACAAAGTCGCTCAGCTTATCAATGAAGGACTTGATGTACATCAGGCGTTCAAGGTTCAGCACGCCAAGACCGTCGAGGTTGATTGGGTTCGCCACCCCACCGACCGCCAGGTTCTGGATGTGCGGTGTTTTACCGCCCAGCAGCGCCACGACGCGGTTGGCATCACGCTGGCATTCCAGCGCCTGCAGGTAGTGTGCAACTGCAATCAGGTTCACTTCCGGTGGCAGTTTCATTGCCGGGTGACCCCAGCAGCCGTTGGCAAAAATACCTAACTGACCGCTGGCAACCAGGTCCTTGATCTTGTTCTGAACCTTAGTGAACTCTTCCGCGCTGTTCAGGTGCCAGGTCGACACGCCGTTCAGCATCGCCGAGGCTTTTGCTGGATCGGCTTTCAGTGCGGAGGTGATATCCACCCAGTCCAGCGCAGATAACTGATAGAAGTGCACGATATGGTCATGCGTGGTGTGCGCTGCCAGAATGATGTTACGGATGTACTGCGCGTTCACGGGAACATCAATGTTCAGTGCGCTTTCAGCAGCGCGCACGGAAGAGATAGCGTGTGTGGTGGTACACACACCACAAATACGCTGCACAATCATCCACGCATCACGCGGATCGCGATTCTTCACGATCTCTTCCATGCCGCGCCACATGGTACCGGACGCCCATGCTTTTGATACCACGCCATTTTCGATTTCGCAGTCGATGCGTAAATGGCCTTCAATACGGGTTACCGGATCAATAGTAATTCTCTGGCTCATGCTTTGCTCGCCTCATGACGATTTTGATCGTTTTGTTTTAAAGGAGGAAGTATCGGCAGTAGACGAATGAGTACGATGTATGCACAAATCTCAATAGCCACAAAACCAATAGAAATCAACAGTTCTTCCCAGGTCGGGAAGTAGTGGTAGCCACCACCAGGATTGAACGCCACCAGCGAATAGGACAGACGCCATGTCGCACAACCCAGCAATGCGCTCAGCGCAGACAGGTACAGCATGCGCGAGTCATTTCGCAGTTTCGCGATACGCAGTACCACCAGCGGGAAGACCATCAGCACAACCTCAAGCCAGAACATGGCTGAGTAGAAATCGCCTGCAAACGCATACGACAACTTGTCCCGATAGATCAGTTCACCAAAGCGTAGAACCACGAAGATCGCCAACAAGACGCTAATCGTATTCGTCAGTTTGATGAACAAACTCTTCTCGTCCGGCCCATTACCTTTCAGGCCGCTTTGTACCAGCGAACCTTCAAAGATGACGATCGAGAAGCCCATTATAAAGGCGGTAAGCACCGAGAATAGCGGCAGCATTTCATAGGCTTGCCACAGTGGATGCACCTTATTACCGGCAGAAATCATCAATGAACCCATTGAAGACTGGTGCATTGTCGGCAGCAGTGCGCCGAGGGCGATAATAAAGAACATCACTTTGTTCAGACGCTTGAGCGAAACTTTCCACCCCAGGCGTTCAAACAAGGCCGGCGCAAATTCCAGCGCCATGATGCCGATATAAATGGTCATACAGACTGCCGTTTCGAACAGCACCGAGTTCACGTTAAAGTGGCCCGGAATGTAGAAGTACGGCAGGTTCCAGTAACGACCGACGTCGATGGTGATCGACAGGCCACCCAGAGAATAACCAAACAGGCTCGCCAACAAGGCTGGGCGCACCAGCGGGTGATATTCCCCTTTGTTGAAAACATAGACCGCCCATGCCAGTGCCCAACCGCCACAGGCAAAGCCGGTGCCGATCAACAGGTCAAACGCGATCCATACACCCCACGGGAATCCCCCGTTCAGATCGGAGACTGAGCCCAACCCGAAGACCAGACGTTTTACGATCAGGAGCATACACAGGACGATTAACGGCCCAAAAATAATGACCGGCTTGCTGATTATTCTTCCGCCCAGCGGTTTAGGATCATGACTCATGATCGTCTCCTCCATCGTGATGGTCGTTTTTCATATTACGACGAACCAGCACGGTTATGCCCGCCAGCGCTGCCAGGGGTAAAATCATGCCCTTATACAGGGAATGTTGAACATGCTCAGAACGCGCACCGGTTGACAGGTCAGCCAGCTGTGGGAGATCCAGATTTTCATAAGGAACGCCCGTCAGTACCAATACCTGCGTACCGCCGCCTTCTTTCTCGCCGTACAGGTGCGGGTAATATTTCGGCACCGTGTGCAGATAGGTATCGCTGTCTTTCACCGTCTGACGCGGATAGTGGTATTCGCTGCCAGGCTTCAGCGCCAGGCGTTTTTTCGCCTCAGCCATCAGCTCTTCGCGCGTACCAAAAATCACCGCACCGGCAGGACACACTTCAACACAGCCCGGTAAACCACCTTTATCCAGGCGCTCTACACCTTTCTGGTTACACAGCTCGCACTTATGGAGTGCACCAAACGGGTTGTTGTAGTCGTATTTAGGCACGTTGTACGGACAAGCGACCATGCAGTAACGGCAACCAGTACAGACATCTTTGTCATAGTGGACGATGCCGGTTTTCGGATCTTTTTTCAGCGCGGAGACCGGACAAACAGAAACGCAGTTCGGATCGACACAGTGCATACATTGTTTCTTGATGTACGCGTAGCCGTTCTGCTCCTGGTCTTTGTTAACGCCTGTTCCACTACGCCACACCTGAATGATGTTATTGGTGTACGGTGACAGTTTGTCGTTGTTCGACCAGGTTTGCTCCCCTTCAGGGTTGCGCGCTGGGAAGTTGATGTCCTGACACTTGGTGACACAGGCCTGACAGCCGACACACAGCGTCGAGTCATACAGCATCCCAAGGGAACCCGGGATCGGCGGACGGTTTTCTGCAGCCGCATGGCTGACGGACGGCGCAGCGCCCAACAGCAATGCTCCGCCAGAAGCTGCTTTAATAAAGTTACGTCTGTTCACGGTTATTCTCCCCGTGAGTCAGCGTTATCTTTCTTTTGCTGACGTCCCAGTTCACGTACCGCCATCACGCTGACGCCGGCCACCAGTCCTACTACGCCACCCAGCAGCCCAATAGCCCCAGCAGAAATGTTGCCACCTTCTTTCAGGTTGACATCCGGCTTCTCTGAACGCGGAGTTTGGTTTTCCACAGAAGCGAGTTGGTGAATGCCTTTATGGAAACCGACGCCTTCTTCGTTACAGCCGTAGCAAGGGTGACCGATCGCCACTGGCCACACGCCGCCAACATCACAGAACTGTAACGTTGAGCAGTTGCCGTAGGTTTCTGGCCCTTTACAGCCCAGATGGTAGAGGCACCAGCCTTCACGATGGCCTTCATCGCCGAACTCTTTAGCAAAACGACCCGCATCAAAGTGCGGACGACGCTCGCAGTGTTCGTGGATCAGACGACCGTAGGCAAACGTTGGACGGTTTTTCGCATCCAGCTTCGGTGGCTTACCGTAGGTGATGATGTGTGCGACCGTTGCGAGGAAGTTATGCGGGTTCGGCGGACAGCCTGGAATATTGATGATGGTTTTGCCTGGCAGGACTTCCTGCAAGCCAACTGCCCCCGTTGGGTTAACGCCAGCGGCAGCAACACCACCCCATGCGGCACATGAGCCGATAGCAATGATCGCCGCAGCGCCTTCGGCCGCCTTGCGGATATGATCCACAATAGGCTCACCGGCAACCATGCAGTAAACACCGTTATCTTTCAGTGGGATAGAACCATCTACGACCAGAACATACTGCCCTTTGTACTTCTCCAGAGCGTTATGTTTGTTCTCTTCGACCTGGTGGCCGAAGGCGGCGGAAAGCACCTCATGGTATTCCAGAGAGATCGTCTCCAGGACGAGGTTTTCCACGGTAGGGTGTGTCGCACGAAGTAGCGATTCAGTACAGCCCGTACACTCCTGAGCACCTATCCAGATAACCGGCGGGCGCTGAGGGCGGGATACTGATTCCGCCATTTCTGCGGCGGCTTTGCTACTGAGCCCCATGGTAGCGGCCAATGCTGCACAAAGCTTCATGAAATCACGGCGATTAATGCCGTTCGAATTGATGAGAGAGTTATCTCCAGTCATTTTATTGTTATTCCGTTGCGAAGACCTGGCTTTTATTTTGCACCATTCGCATGTTGCTTATTGCGATCGGCGCGCCATTACCACACTTTTTATATGGTTATGTGCGTTATAATACTTCGGCAGGGCAACAAAACGAAGGTGTAGGTCAATAGTGTAATTAATTAAAGCAAGATAATACCCCTTTCGGATCAAGCTTCGAGCCGATAGCCGGCCATGAAAAAGCGAATTGTTGTACTGGACTGGTTCTCCTTGAAGAAATCCATCACCATTTCTTTATCCAGCCCGTAGCGGCGAGTGAGGATCCCCGCCTCCCACGCACTCAGTTGCCGATCGCCCGTTCGTTCAAACATCCGATGTGAAAAGCCCAGCACAAAGCCACGCTTATAGTCAGCACAAAAATTCGCCACCGTTCGCGCACTATCTGCACTTGAGGCGTTTAATCCTGCCATCAGGCCTTTTCCAAAATGGTTATCCATGCATTACCTCCAATCGCTATATAATAAATTATATAGTGATTTTTTAAGCAAAGGCCAGAGGTATCACGCACTTTTTTGTGCCAGATTAAAAGGCCACCCATTCATCCGGTTTAGATGCTTTAGGCGCAGCGCTTTCTTCGGCGGGTAAAACGGTGTTGGTTGGTGCATGCTGCACGTCACTTGCGGAAAGCCGGAACTGCTGAACGGCACGCTGCAGGTCTTCGGTTTGTCGCTCCAACGCCACTGCCGCCGCCGATACCTGCTCCACCAGCGCGGCGTTTTGTTGGGTCACGCTGTCCATTTGTGTGATCGCGACGCTCACCTGTGAGATGCCTTTATTCTGCTCTTCAGAGGCGGAGGCAATTTGTTTCATAATTGCCGTCACTTCGGTTGCTCCGCGCAGAATAGCGTCCATCGTCAAGCCGGTCTCCTTGACCAGACGCGCGCCCTGATCGACACGGCGCGCCGACTCGCCAATCAACGTCTCAATCTCTTTCGCCGCGCCTGCGCTGCGGCTGGCAAGATTTCGCACCTCACCGGCAACCACCGCAAAACCACGGCCCTGTTCGCCCGCTCGGGCCGCTTCGACGGCGGCGTTGAGCGCCAGGATGTTGGTCTGGAATGCGATGCTGTTAATAACTGAGGTAATTTCGGCGATCTGCTTAGAACTGGCAGCAATCCCGTCCATGGTATCCACTACCTGCGAAACCAGCGTGCTGCCTTTGCCCGCCGTTTCTGATGCCGTATCGGCAAGCTGGCTGGCCTCGCGCGCATTCTCAGCATTCAGTTTCACCGTGGCGGTGAGTTGCTCCATGCTGGCGGCGGTCTCTTCCAGCGCTGCGGCCTGCTCTTCCGTACGCGAAGAAAGATCGTTATTGCCGCTGGAAATCTCCGTCGCGCCGCGCCAGATGTTGTCACTGCCTGACCGAATCGTACTGACGGCTTCACGCAGGCTGTCCTGCATCGCACTGAGTAAAGGCACCAGTTGCCCTACGCAGTTACGACCAAATTCTTCAATCGGATGGCTAAGGTCGCCGTGGGCAATCTGGCGGAACTGCTGGCGAATGCGTGCCAGCGGCTTCACCATCATTGCCACAAGATAGCGGTCGGTAAAGATAAGAATGGCAATACCGAGGATAACGGCGGTAATAATCAAGGTGCGGATAATCGATGTTTTACCGTCGACCATAATGCGCGTCGCATCCAGTCGCTTACCGGCAGCGGTATTAAACCGCTCGGCACTGGCACCAAAGTCGCGGCTTAGCGCCGGTGTAACGGTGCTGGCATGCTCTGACCAGGCGGTAAGCGATCCCTGCTGCGCCAGTTGCATCTGCGGGATCACACCTTTCTCCAGCAGCGCTTGCCACGTCGTCAGCACCGCGGTGGCAATTTCCGCATCCATCGGCCCCGGCGACAACGTTTTCATCTGCTCAAGTTTTTTACGCATGCCATCCAGAGATTGCTGAGCCGGACCAAAGTCAGGCGTTCCGCCGCCGATTTTGACATCCACAGCTCGGCTTAGCCGCGTGACAAAGCGAAAGTACTGATCGTTCCCCTGACTAAGAACCGTCATCTGCTGTACGAGATGACGATCAATCTCATTGCCTTCTGATATTTTAGATAACGAATGGAGGCTAAATAACCCCACGCCCGACCAGAGCAGGCAAAATAGTCCCAGTATTGCCAGCATGACAATACGAATAGTGAAGTTTTGCAGCAAACGCATAATAGTTTCCTTGCCGTAGATGAGGATTTTCGCCATCAGGCGAGACTTATCCTTGTTATCGGCAGGTCACGAAGAAGATATAATGCGTTGTTTATTTTTTTACTTTTTTAAGCACATCGACTCTTCCTGTTCCTCCCCGTTATATCGATATGAAGGCTAATAAAACCAGCAATTATTATTACCTGGGGAATCAAGTCCATACGTTAATTAAGTGCGTACCTATCTGGCCCGACGCCTGAGGGTTACTTTCAACACGAAACACAACTCTCAGTTTTTCATCTCAATGTGACCTGGTGAACGGGATAATCATCGTGAAACAGCTAGAATAGAAACGTCGTTTCGAAATTCACCTGCACGATTAACCTGCACTAAGGAGATCTCATGGCCTGGTTTGCCAACCCTGAACGTTATGAGCAAATGCTCTATCGCTACTGTGGTCGCAGCGGTTTGCGCTTGCCTGCACTGTCGCTGGGTTTATGGCACAGTTTTGGACACGTCCAAGCACTGGATTCACAGCGTGCCCTGCTGCGTAAAGCATTTGATTTAGGCATCACGCATTTCGATTTAGCCAATAACTACGGGCCGCCGCCGGGCAGCGCTGAAGAAAACTTCGGCCGATTATTGCGTGAGGATTTCGCGCAGTACCGTGACGAATTAATCATCTCTACCAAGGCTGGCTACGACATGTGGCCGGGACCGTACGGTTCTGGCGGCTCGCGTAAGTATCTGCTTGCCAGCCTCGACCAGAGTCTGAAACGCATGGGCCTCGATTACGTCGACATTTTCTATTCTCACCGCGTTGACGAAAGCACGCCAATGGAAGAGACCGCCGCGGCGCTGGCTCACGCCGTGCAAAGTGGCAAAGCGTTGTATGTTGGTATTTCATCTTATTCCCCGGAGCGCACGCAAATAATGGCCGACCTGCTGCGGGAATGGAAAATTCCGCTGCTGATCCACCAACCGTCCTACAACCTGCTTAATCGCTGGGTCGACAGCAGTGGCCTGCTGGATACGCTGGACACAAACGGTATTGGTTGCATCGCCTTTACCCCGCTGGCTCAGGGGTTGCTGACGGGGAAATACCTGAACGGTATTCCAGAAGGTTCGCGTATGCAGCGTGAAGGGAAAAAAGCCCGTGGCCTGACGGAAAATATGCTGACGGAAGAAAATCTTAACAGCCTGCGGTTGCTGAACGAGATGGCGCAACGGCGTGGACAGTCGATGGCGCAAATGGCATTGAGCTGGTTACTCAAAGATAACCGCGTGACGTCAGTGTTAATTGGCGCCAGCCGTCCCGAGCAGTTAGAAGAAAACGTTCAGGCGTTGAATAACCAGGCATTCAGCGCTGAAGAACTGGCGCAGATAGATAAGCACGTCACCGACGGCAAGCTCAATCTGTGGCAGGCCTCATCAGATAAATAATCGTCTAAACAGTATGCCGGGGGCGGTAAAATTGCCGACCCGGCCGTACTGATTTAGTGATTGTGGCGCGTCAGTCGATCCAGATACCCCATCACAAAGGCTGAGAGCACAAAGGTCAGGTGGATAATGACGTACCACATCAGCTTGTTATCAGGGACATTTTTAGCATCCATAAAAATACGCAATAAATGGATGGAAGAAATGGCCACGATAGACGCCGCAACCTTATTCTTCAGTGACGTGGCATCCATCTTACCCAGCCAGCTCAGCTTCTCTTTGCCTTCAGTAATATCCAGTTGTGAGACAAAATTCTCGTAGCCGGAGAACATCACCATGACCAGCAACCCACCGACCAGGGTCATATCGACCAGCGACAGTAGTACCAGAATGAGATCGGCTTCTGCCATCGAAAAGATATTGGGCAGAACGTGAAAGATCTCCTGAAAGAATTTCAGCGCCAGGGCAACCAAAGCAAGAGAAAGGCCAAAATACACGGGAGCAAGCAGCCAGCGGGACGCGTACATTGCGTTTTCCAGAAAACGTTCCATATGATCCTGTCTTGTAACTAAACCGGGCAGTAGTATATCGCAATTGTGCAACATCGAAACAACATACGCCTCAAACCTCTTCGGCATTAATGGGCGGGCGCTGGAGCTCTGGCCACACCAGTGCGACGAGTGCAGGATAGGCTTCCAGGCTGAACTCCCTGAAACATTGACGCAAATTGAGCACATCTAAATCGGCGTGCGGGACTTTCTCTCCGCTCAGGCAGCGTTTTTTGATGTTGTCGTAATATTTGTAGACCGCTGAATTGAGATCGCTGCAGCGCCGCTGTGCATCAAATAGCCCTGGCGTTTCATTTAACTCCACCATGGTCATACGCTTTATTGTCGAGTGGATAAAATCAATATATTCATGATTGACCCGCCAATACCATACCGGCGTAATCGAATTCATCAATGCTGAGAAATGATCTTCCCCCTCTTCTTTGCTAAGCGTTTCCAGTTTGGGATAAGAGGTAAGTTCCTCATTCGATCGATTTTTATTTGCACCGCGCATCAGCACAAGAACCCCGCAGGTAAGCAATAGCAGGGTAATAACAGAATAAAATATACTGTTCATATACAGGCTCCATTTTTTTTGATTTTAAAATTACCCCATGCTATTGTCAACGCAGCCTGTCTTATTAAAAAAACTTACCTCACTGGCAGTAAAGGATATTTCAACATGCTTCCCGAGCATCTTGTTCCCTCTCGTTTTCATTTATCTACATCCCCAACCAATACTGATACCGTAGAAAATAGTGAAAATTTGACTCAGGGAAAGACAACCTTAAGCGAGTTTGAAGCGGATATTTTAATTAGCGCCACCGCTACCGGTCAGACCCGTAACATGTTATTTGAAGAATGTGACCGCCATTTAAAAGAGCGACTGTTTCGCGCAGCAAAACTCGAATCGTTCACCCGTCTGCTTAATTCACTGCAAGCAGAAGGTGACATTAACGCACAAGAATTAAGTAAAATTTTGGCAAAAAACACTGCGTTAATAAATGAGCAGGGCAATAAAATTTGGCTTAATTTACTGACTCGCGAAACCAGCGATCCGATTTTTTATTCTCTGGAAGAGAAATAAAATGAAAGATGTTGAGGATAACAACGTTTATTTGGCTTTAGACAACCATAAAAGTGACGAATTTGTCTTAAAGCAGAATCTGGATATCTTAATTGCCAATAAAAATGCCACGCTGGAGAGCGTGGCTCAGGAAATGGTATCAATACCCGCAGCCCTGGTACGCATGAAGTGGCAAAACCGCCGGGAAATCTATGCTCTGCAAGCCAAAGAAGAGATCTACGGTGCCACCATTGAAGCCATTATTGCCCAACAGCCGGCGCTGCGGGACAAAATCATGGCCCGTCTGGAAAGCGCGTACCAGCATTTACTCGCGCGAGAAACGGCGACATTGCGCCTGACGCGTAAGCTATCTGAAGGGAGTTATGCCGCGACCAGAGTCACTACCGTCGCGCTGGACGAAAAGAAATGAGGGGATGGAGGAAGCCGAAAGAGGAGGCCGGGTAAGGCGAAACCCTTCACCCGGCAACAGAGATTACTTCGCTTTCACGGTCTCTTCACCAACCAAACCAATCTTCAGGAAACCTGCCTGATGCAGCGTATCCATCACTTTCATCATGGTTTCATAGTCGACAGTTTTATCAGCCCGGAAGAAGATAGTGGTGTCTTTCTTGCCTTCTGTCAGCGTGTTTAGCGCGTTAATCATGGTTTCATCGGTCACCTGATCGTTGCCGATAAACATCGTGTTATCCGCTTTCACTGACAGATAAACCGGTTTTTCAGGACGCGGTTGCGGCGTGCTGGTCGAAGCCGGTAGATTCACCTTCACATCCACCGTTGCCAGCGGCGCGGCCACCATAAAAATGATCAACAACACCAACATAACATCGATAAACGGCGTGACGTTGATGTCGTGCATTTCACCGTTATCGTCCAGGTTTTCATTAAAACTCATTGCCATGGAACATTATCCTACACGTAATTTCTGCGCAGCGCGTACCGGATGCGCCGCAGCGCTTGCACTCAGGTCAAGATCGCGACTTTGCAATAACAGCACCTGTGCCGCAACATCACCCAGCATGGCTTTGTAGCTGCCAATCTGACGGGCGAAGATGTTGTAGATAACAACAGCAGGAATAGCGGCAACCAAACCAATCGCGGTGGCTAACAGCGCTTCTGCAATCCCCGGCGCAACCACGGCCAGGTTCGTCGTTTGCGTTTGTGCAATACCGATGAAGCTATTCATGATGCCCCATACTGTACCGAACAGACCCACAAAGGGAGAGATAGCCCCAATGGTCGCCAGGTATCCATTACCCCGCCCCATATGACGCCCTACAGCTGCAACGCGACGTTCCAGGCGGAACCCGGTACGCTCTTTAATCCCTTCGTTGTCATCGCTGCCTTCTGACAGTTCCAGCTCGTTCTGCGCTTCGTTAATTAACATTGCGCCCAGGCTTTTGGCATCGAATCCAGCGGCAATCTCACTTGCCTGGTCTAAAGAGCGGGCATCTGCCAGCAGTTGCTGTTCGCGCTTAAGACGACGCTTCTGCGTAAAGAACTCAAGGCTCTTACTGAAGAAGATAGCCCAGGTGACCACGGACGCCAAAATTAGCCCAATCATCACGCACTTAACCACGATATCGGCGTGCTGATACATACCCCAGACGGAAAGGTCCGTCTGCATCAAATTATTACCCACTCTGTATCTCCAGGACGCAAATCACAAAATCTGAGCGTAATGATATCAAAAAGACGTCGAATTGATAGTCGTTCTCATTACTATTTACATAGTGCCGCACCTTTGGTTTCTTTTCCTTGCGCTTACGCAGTAAAAAAGTCAGCAGACACATTTTGGGACTATTTTCTACTTTATGGCCCTTCTGCAGGATGCGTCGCCGAAGATCCATGCTAGTTTAGACATCCAGACGTATAAAAACAGGTAACCCAACATGGCAGACAAGCATCTTGAGACCAAACTCGTTCAGGCAGGACGCAGTAAAAAGTACACGCAGGGTTCCGTCAACAGCGTGATCCAACGCGCCTCTTCACTGGTATTCGAATCCGTTGAGGCTAAAAAACAGGCCACCCACAACCGCGCTAACGGCGCACTTTTTTACGGACGCCGCGGCACGCTGACACATTTCTCCCTGCAGGAAGCCATGTGTGAGCTGGAAGGCGGCGCGGGTTGCGCCC
>NZ_SZWV01000096.1:42439-58107 GCF_005280945.1 Citrobacter sp. wls718 | reverse complement strand
CGGCGCCGCAGCCGTTGCCAACACGATTTTGGCCTTTGTTGAACACGGCGACCACGTGCTAATGACCAACACGGCCTATGAGCCGAGCCAGGATTTTTGCACGAAAATCCTCGGCAAGCTCGGCGTAACCACCGGCTGGTTCGATCCGTTAGTCGGTGCCGATATTGTGAAGCACATTCAGCCGAACACCAAAGTGGTATTTCTGGAATCTCCCGGCTCCGTCACTATGGAAGTGCATGATGTTCCGGCGATTGTCGCTGCCGTCAGAAGCGTAGCGCCGGACGCCATCATTATGATCGATAACACCTGGGCTGCCGGGGTGCTGTTCAACGCGCTGGATTTTGGAATCGACATCTCAATTCAGGCGGGCACCAAATACCTGATTGGCCATTCCGATGCAATGGTCGGTACGGCGGTATCAAATGCCCGCTGCTGGGACCAACTGCGCGAAAACGCCTATTTAATGGGGCAAATGCTGGATGCCGATACCGCCTATATGACCAGCCGCGGACTGCGGACTCTGGGCGTTCGTCTGCGCCAGCATCACGAAAGCAGCCTGAAGGTTGCCGAATGGCTGGCCGATCATCCGCAGGTCGCCCGCGTCAACCACCCCGCGCTTCCCGGCAGCAAAGGGCACGAATTCTGGAAACGTGATTTTACCGGCAGCAGCGGTCTGTTCTCGTTTGTGTTGAATAAGAAGCTGAACAATGACGAGCTATCAGCGTATTTGGATCACTTTACGCTGTTCAGCATGGCCTACTCCTGGGGCGGGTTTGAATCACTGATTCTGGCCAATCAACCCGAACACATTGCCGCCATCCGTCCTGAAGGCAACGTGGACTTCAGCGGAACGCTCATCCGTTTACACATCGGTTTAGAAAATGTTGACGATCTGATTGCGGATTTAGCCGCCGGATTCGCCCGAATCGAGTAACATTGCCGCAGTTGGACATATATGCAGACACTTCTGGTGGAAAAGTCTGCAATTGTTGCGTCCGGGATCAAGGCATCCCGGACAATTCAGGAGTACAATCCACTCATAAATGCTGTTCCACAGGAAAGTCCATGGTAGTCATTCAAGATATTATCTCCGCGCTCTGGCAACACGATTTTGCCGCGCTGGCAGATCCGCACGTTGTGAGTGTGGTGTACTTCGTCATGTTTGCCACGTTGTTTTTAGAAAATGGTCTGCTGCCTGCTTCCTTTTTACCCGGAGACAGCCTGCTGTTACTGGCCGGAGCGCTGATCGCGCAGGACGTGATGAGCTTTCTCCCGACAATTGCTATTCTGACTGCCGCAGCCAGTCTGGGCTGTTGGCTGAGCTATATTCAAGGGCGCTGGTTGGGCAATACGCGGACGGTGAAAAGCTGGCTGGCGCAATTACCTGAAAAATATCATCAGCGTGCCACCTGTATGTTTGACCAACACGGTCTGATGGCGCTGCTCGCGGGACGTTTCCTGGCATTTGTTCGCACCCTGCTGCCAACAATGGCGGGGATTTCAGGTCTGCCTAACCGCCGGTTTCAGTTCTTTAACTGGCTGAGCGGCCTGCTGTGGGTCACCGTGGTCACCAGCTTTGGCTATGCTCTCAGCATGATCCCATTCGTTAAACGCCATGAAGATCAGGTGATGACCTTTCTGATGATCCTACCCATCGCGCTGTTAACTGCTGGTCTGCTAGGTACCTTGTTCGTGGTGATTAAAAAAAAATGCTGTAGCGCCTGAGTCGTCATCGTTGGCCGGGTAAAATCACCCGGCATTTTCGCCTGATGCCGCTTTGCTAATCAGGCCAACGGTGAACATCATTAACTTCCCTGCATCGTCCGAATTCTTGCCGCATCCTCCCCCGGCGTTACGCCAAAGTACCGTTTAAACTCGCGGCTAAACTGCGACGCGCTCTCATAGCCAACCCGCATTGCTGCCGCGCTGGCCTTCATGCCGTCGTGAATGATCATCATCCGAGCCTTATGCAGGCGATAACTCTTCAGATACTGCAGCGGTGAAGTGCTGGTCACCGATTTAAAATTATGATGAAACGCCGACACGCTCATGTTGGCTTCTGCCGCCAGTTGCTCAACGTTGAGGTTCTCGGTGTACTTGTTTTCGATGCGCTTCAGCACGCGACTGATCAAACTGAAATGCGTCTGACGACTGACCAACGCAAGCAGCGCGCCACCGCGTGGACCGGTCAGCACATGGTACAAAATCTCACGGATGATCTGTTTTCCCAGAATTCGCGCGTCCAGCGGTCGCTCCATCACATCCAGCAAACGCTCGGCTGCGCAAAGTATCTCATCAGAAAGCGTGGCCGAGTTTATTCCGCTCGCCGCCATTGCAGGCTGGAACAGTTCATCTTCGCCAATGTCCATCAGGAGTTCCTGCAATTGCAGGATATCGACATTCAGCCGCAGACCGGCCAGTGGAATCTCCGGTGTCGCATACGTTTCACATTCAAAGGGTAAAGGTACGGTGAGCAGCAGGTATTCGTTGGCGTCATAACGAAATACACGCTCATTGATGTAACCAATTTTATGGCCCGAAAAGAGAAATATAATGCCAGGTTCATACATCACAGGGGTGCGAAGCCCAGGCTCCATGCCATACAGTAAACGCACATCAGGCAGCAATTTATTGAGTTTATTTTCATTATTTTTCAGCTGCTTAATTTTTTTCGTCAGCAGAAGGCAGACATCATCACGGTTCATGGAGCACCCTTTCGTCATCGAATTGTAACCTCCACAGTGTGCGTATTTTTATCCGTTTTCTCCAGTAGTCTGTAGAAATAGGCAAGACATTGGCAGAAATGAGCATTGAGAGGAATGCGTCTGACGACCACAATGTTCACCATCAGGCAGACACTCACCTGCCCTCTTTTTTTACCCACACAAGGTAACGAGCAATGAATAACTTTAACCTCCATACCCCAACCCGCATTTTGTTCGGTAAAGGCGCTATCGCTGAACTGCGCGATCAAATCCCTCAGGATGCTCGCGTGCTGATTACCTACGGCGGCGGCAGCGTGAAAAAAACCGGCGTACTGGCACAGGTTCAGGATGCCCTGAAAGGTCTGGATGTACTGGAGTTTGGCGGAATTGAGCCGAACCCGTCTTATGAAACGCTGATGAATGCGGTCAACATCGTGCGTGATGAGAAGGTGACATTCCTGCTGGCCGTCGGCGGCGGCTCTGTTCTCGATGGCACTAAATTCATCGCCGCAGCGGCCCATTACGCTGAAGGTGTCGATCCGTGGCGCATCCTGGAAACTCACGGCAACGACGTAAAAAGCGCCATCCCGATGGGCTCCGTTTTGACCCTGCCGGCAACCGGCTCTGAATCAAACTCCGGCGCGGTAATTTCCCGCAAAACCACCGGCGATAAGCTGGCCTTTATGACACCGTTTGTGCAGCCGGTCTTTGCCGTGCTGGATCCGGTTTACACCTACACTCTGCCGCCGCGTCAGGTCGCAAACGGCGTAGTGGACGCGTTTGTTCACACCGTAGAGCAATACGTAACATACCCGGTCAACGGCAAAATACAGGACCGCTTTGCCGAAGGTATTTTGCTCACATTGATAGAAGAGGGCCCGAAAGCGTTGCAGGAGCCAGAAAACTACGATGTCCGCGCCAACGTCATGTGGGCAGCGACCCAGGCGCTGAACGGCCTGATTGGCGCAGGCGTACCGCAGGATTGGGCTACCCATATGCTCGGTCACGAACTGACCGCGATGCACGGTCTCGATCACGCACAAACACTGGCCATCGTTCTGCCGGCACTGTGGAATGAAAAACGCGACACTAAGCGCGCCAAACTGCTGCAATACGCGGAGCGCGTCTGGAATATCACCGAAGGGAGTGATGACCAGCGTATCGATGCCGCCATTGCCGCGACGCGTCAATTCTTCGAGCAGATGGGCGTCCCAACACGCATGTCCGACTACGGTCTGGATGGCAGTTCCATCCCGGCGTTGCTGGAAAAACTGGCAGCGCACGGTGGGACGAAACTGGGCGAACATCAGGACATTACGCTGGACGTCAGCCGCCGCATTTACGAAGCGGCACGCTAGGTTTTTTGACCTCTGACTTTCGTTTTTGGGTATTTATACCAGGCTTAAGTCACACAAACCTCACCGGGGCTGCTCCGGTGAACTCAATTTACACCCAATCATTCATGATGCATCGAGGCGGCAATTGAGTGAATCTCCGGGAGCGTACATAAGTACGTGACCGGGGTAAACGCAAGCAGCCAACAAAGAGGCAGCCTGAAGGATTCAGTGTAGGGGGGAATTATGACCAGTCCGACCATTATCAAGCTACAGGATGGTAACGTCATGCCTCAACTGGGCCTGGGGGTCTGGAAGGCAAGTAATGAGGAAGTCATCTCCGCGATCCATAAAGCGCTGGAAGTCGGTTATCGCTCTATTGATACCGCTGCCGCGTATAAAAATGAAGACGGTGTCGGTAAAGCATTACGCGACTGCGGCGTGCCCCGGGAGGAGTTATTCATCACCACTAAACTGTGGAATGACGACCAGAAACGTCCCCGAGAAGCGTTGCTCGAAAGCATGGAGAAACTCCAGCTCGATTACCTCGATCTTTACCTCATGCACTGGCCCGTCCCGGCAATCGACCATTACGTTGAAGCATGGGAAAACATGATCGACCTGCAAAAACAGGGACTCATTAAAAGCATTGGCGTGTGCAACTTCCAGATCAACCATCTCCAGCGCCTGATGGATGAAACGGGCGTTGCGCCAGTGATTAACCAAATCGAGCTGCACCCGCTTTTACAGCAGCGGCAGCTTCATGCCTGGAACGCCACGCATAAAATCCAGACTGAATCCTGGAGCCCGCTGGCACAAGGCGGCAAAGATGTGTTCGATCAAAAGATAGTTCGCGATCTCGCCGAAAAATACGGTAAATCACCGGCACAAATTGTCATTCGCTGGCATCTGGATAGCGGCCTGGTGGTGATCCCTAAATCAGTCACTCCTGCGCGTATCGCGGAGAACTTTGATGTCTGGGACTTCCGCCTGGATAAAGATGAACTAGGCGAAATGGCCAAACTCGACCAGGGCAAACGTCTGGGGCCGGACCCGGACCAGTTCGGCGGCTAATCCCTTCTCTCCAGCCCGGCATCCCAGTCGGGCTCTTCCTGCATGGAAATATCAAGAAACAATTCACTTACATTTATTGATGTATTTATTTCAGTCGCTGGAGCAGCATTGCGCCACATAACCTACTAATTATTCACTAAATATATTCATACGGTGAATATATTCACAATGTATATAGGTGCATGACCGTGGCTGAAAAAAAAGCACAGGGAGTTAAATGGCTCCCATTAATTCTAATAATTTTGATTTCAGCCGGGCTCTGGCAACTTACCCCACCAACGGGGTTAAGCGCTTCCGCCTGGCATTCGGCAATTATTTTCGTGGCCACTATCGCCTCTATCGTGGCAAAAGTTCTGCCCATTGGCGCAGTCGGTATTATTGGCATAACCGTCTTTGCCCTCGCCTATGCCGCCGGGGATAAAACCGCCAGCGGTGCGATTACCACCGCTCTGAGCGAACTGAACAGTTCACTCATCTGGCTGATCGTCGTTGCCTTTATGATTGCCCGCGGGTTTATCAAAACCGGCCTTGGTCGACGTATCGCCCTGCAGATGATCCGCCTGCTCGGCAAGCGCACGCTCGGACTTGCCTACGGCCTGGCGTTTGCCGATCTGATCCTCTCTCCGGCGATGCCCAGCAATACGGCACGCTGCGGCGGCGTCATCTATCCGATTGCCGACTCACTGGCGCGCAGTTTTCATTCCAATCCGGAAGATGAATCGCGCAGCAAAATCGGCACCTTCCTCATTACCTGCATTGGCAACGTCAACGACGTCACCGCCGCACTGTTTATGACCGGCTATACCGGCAACCTACTGGCAGTAAAACTGGCGGCCAACGCCGGGGTCACGCTAACCTGGGGAAGCTGGTTTATGGCGGCACTGCTGCCTTGCATGGTGTCTTTGCTGTTGGTTCCGCTGCTGGTGTACTGGCTGGTGCGTCCGGAAATTAAACACACGCCGGATGCCCCGAACCTGGCCCGTCAGGAACTGGCGGAAATGGGCAGCATGTCACGCGGTGAGTGGTTGATGCTGGGTACCGTTGGCGTCCTGCTGGTGCTGTGGATTTTTGGCGATACGCTAGGCGTCGATGCCACCACCGCGTCGTTCGTTGGACTCTCAATTTTACTGCTCAGCGGTGTGCTGAGCTGGGAAGACGTCAAAAGCGAAAAAGGTGCGTGGGACACGCTGATTTGGTTTGCCGCACTGCTGATGATGGCAAACCAATTGAAGAAGCTCGGTTTCACCACCTGGTTTGGTAATCTGATCGGCGATAGCCTCAGCAGTACCATGCATGGCACCAGTTGGGTGGTCGTCCTGCTGCTGCTTAACGCCGCCTACTTCTACACCCACTACTTTTTTGCGAGCGGAAATGCGCAGATCGCCGCATTGTACGCGGTATTCCTTGGCGTCGGCCTGCATCTGAATATCCCGGCAGCCCCGACCGCGTTGATGCTGGCTTTCACCAGCAGCCTGTACTGCTCTCTCACCCAGTACACACATGCGCGTGGTCCGATCCTGTTTGGTGCGGGGTATGTGCCGACGGGCGTCTGGTGGCGAACAGGGTTTATCGTCAGCCTGTTTAATCAGGCAGTCTTTATTACCGTAGGTCTGATGTGGTGGAAGGTGTTGGGGCTGTACTAAAACAGATTTGCCGGATGGCGGTGCAAGCACCTCATCCGGCTTTCAAAGCAGTGGCCCAGTAAGCAGAGCGCTACCGGGCTTCAGGATTAACGCCCTGCTACTTTGCCACGCTTTTTATTCGCGGCGGGCGTCTGGCGCTGGTGTGCAACAGGTGTGTGCTTGGTCAGTGCCGGGCGAGTATGACGATTCTGGCGACGCGCTTCACGCATTTCTTCCAGCGTAGGCGACGGAACCAGACATTCACGACGACCGCCAATCAGGTGCTTTTTACCCATATCTTCCAGCGCCTGACGGATTAACGGCCAGTTAGCCGGATCGTGGTAACGCAGCAGCGCTTTATGTAAACGACGCTGCTTATCGCCTTTCGGCACCACCACATCTTCACTCTTATAGCCAATTTTACCCAGCGGGTTTTTCCCGGTGTAATACATGGTTGTCGAGTTCGCCAGCGGTGATGGGTAGAAGTTCTGTACCTGATCAAGGCGGAAACGACGCTGCTTCAACCACAACGCCAGATTCACCATATCTTCGTCACGCGTACCCGGGTGCGCAGAGATAAAGTAAGGGATCAGATACTGCTCTTTACCGGCCTGCTTCGAGTAGGTGTCGAACAGCTCTTTAAAGCGGTCGTAGCTACCCATGCCCGGCTTCATCATCTTCGACAGCGGACCTTCTTCGGTATGTTCCGGTGCAATCTTCAGATAGCCACCAACGTGGTGGGTCGCCAGCTCTTTGATGTAGCGCGGATCTTCCACGGCGATGTCGTAGCGCACGCCGGACGCAATCAAAATCTTTTTGATGCCTTTCAAATCACGCGCGCGACGATAGAGGTTAATCGTCGGTTCGTGGTTGGTGTCCATATGCGGGCAGATGTCCGGATAAACGCACGACAGACGACGGCAGGTCTGTTCCGCACGTGGCGACTTACAGCGCAGCATGTACATGTTGGCCGTTGGGCCACCCAGATCGGAAATCACGCCGGTGAAGCCCGGTACGGTATCGCGAATCGCCTCGATCTCGTTGATGATCGAATCTTCAGAACGGCTCTGGATGATGCGTCCTTCATGCTCGGTGATCGAACAGAAAGAACAGCCGCCAAAGCAGCCGCGCATAATGTTGATGGAAAAACGGATCATCTCGTAGGCCGGAATACGGCTGTTGCCATATGCCGGGTGCGGGACACGTTTATACGGCAGCGCGAAGACGCTATCCATCTCTTCGGTCGACAGCGGGATCGCCGGAGGGTTAACCCAAATGTAGCGGTCGCCGTGTTTTTGCATCAGGGCGCGCGCGCAGCCAGGGTTGGTTTCGTGGTGCAGAATACGTGAGGCGTGAGCGTACAACACTTTGTCGCCTTTCACCTTCTCATAAGACGGCAGCAGCACGTAGGTTTTTTCCCACGGCTTCGGACGCGCAGGCTGAACGGTCACCGCTTTTGCTTCCTGCTTTTTAGGCGCTACTGGCTTGTTATCTGCACACGGTAAATCTTCACCGTACGGATGCGGGATAGGGTCAATTCTCCCCGGCATATCCAGACGCGTGGAATCCACACCGCTCCAGCCGGGCAGCGCTTCTTTAACCATAATCGCGGTGTTACGCACGTCGCGGATTTGGTCGATGGTTTCACCCATCGCCAGGCGGTGCGCAACCTCAACCAGCGGACGTTCACCGTTGCCGAACATCAGCATATCCGCTTTGGAATCCACCAGCACCGAGCGGCGCACGGTATCAGACCAGTAATCGTAATGCGCGGTACGACGCAGGCTGGCTTCAATACCACCAAGGATCACCGGCACGTCTTTCCATGCTTCACGACAACGTTGGGTATAAACCAGTGTGGCGCGGTCCGGGCGCTTACCGGCGACGTTGTCCGGCGTATAGGCATCATCATGGCGCAGGCGACGATCGGCAGTATAGCGGTTGATCATCGAGTCCATGTTACCGGCGGTTACGCCGAAGAACAGATTCGGTTTACCCAGACGCATAAAGTCGTCTTTACTGTTCCAGTCCGGCTGGGCGATAATCCCGACGCGAAAACCCTGGGCTTCCAGCATACGGCCACAAATGGCCATACCGAAACTCGGGTGATCAACATAGGCATCACCGGTAACCAGAATAATGTCGCAGCTATCCCAGCCAAGTTGGTCCATCTCTTCTCGCGACATTGGCAGAAACGGCGCGGGGCCAAAACAGGCGGCCCAGTACTGCGGCCAGGAGAAAAGGTCTCTGTCCGGTTGGATCAGGGATATTGCGCTCATAATGCTTCCAAAAATGGTAAAAAAATAATCAAAGGCCGGGGATTATACGCTGTATGTCCGCCAGAAATGAAGCGGAGTCTGAGCCAGACGAGTAGAAAGTTAAATAAATTGTTAAATTTTACTACGCCTACTTTTATCTATACCCAAAATAATTCGAGTTGCATGAAGGCGGCAAGTGAGTGACAAATTCGTCAGGAAAGAATTTGAACAGCCAAAGGCTGGCCTCCGGTGAGGGACATGGATGTCCCTCATTAATCTCCAGGAGCATAGATAACTATGTGACTGGGGTGAACGAACATAGCTAACGCACATGCTACTTGAAGTATGACGGGTATATCATAATTGACATCATGTCTTGCCAGCCGTACCAGGTCTTTTTGGCGGGGGATTTTCCATTGCATCGCAACGAATCACTTAATATTTCCCAGCTGCGGGTTGTTCTTCACCTGTGCGGATTTCTGGTTCTCCTGTACAGCTTCTCTATGCTGCCGCCGATGGCCATCGCCTTGCTGAACAAAGAACGGAGTTATTTTGCTTTTTTGAGCACCTTTGCCGTTTTTTTTTCCCTCGGCGGCGGTGCCTGGCTGGCGACAAAACGTGCGGGCATTCAGCTACGAACCCGCGATGGGTTCGTCATCATCGTTCTTTTTTGGCTACTTTTTTCATTCATCAGCGCCATGCCGATGTGGATGGAAGACGGGTTAAATCTCTCCTTTGCCGACGCCCTGTTTGAAGGCGTCTCCGGTATTACCACCACCGGGGCGACGGTTATTGACGATGTCGGCGCGATGCCCAGATCTTATCTGTATTATCGGGCACAGCTCAATTTCATCGGCGGTCTTGGCGTTATCGTCCTCGCCGTTGCCGTCCTGCCGCTGCTGGGGATCGGCGGCATGAAGCTGTATCAGTCTGAAATGCCAGGGCCGTTTAAAGAAGAACGCCTGACCCCACGACTTGCCGATACCGCACGTACGCTGTGGCTAACCTATGTCACCCTAGGGTTTGTTTGTACGCTGGCCTACTGGATTGCCGGCATGTCGTTTTTCGATGCGTTATGCCATGGGCTTTCGACAGTCTCCCTCGGTGGGTTCTCCACCCGAAGCGAAAGTATCGGTTTTTATAACAGCCACGCCATTGAGCTTGTCGCCGGGCTGTTTTCGCTGCTATCTGCCTTTAACTTCACCCTCTGGTACGTCGCCATCGTCAAACGGACCTTCAAGCCCTTTCGCCGTAATGCCGAACTGCAGCTGTTTCTGATCATTGCGCTGGTGATCACCCTGATAGCCACCTGGCAGGTCTGGCGGGCAGGTATGTACAATTTAACGGACAGTCTGGTGCATGCTTTTTTTCTGGCAAGCTCAATGCTCACAGACAACGGCCTGTCGACGGCGGATTACGCCCAGTGGCCTTCACATACTATCTTCATGCTTCTCATCGCCAGTTTCTTCGGGGGGTGTATCGGTTCGACCTGCGGGGGTATTAAGGCGCTGCGTTTTTTAATTATGTTCAAGCAGTGCCGACAGGAATTACACCAACTGGCCCATCCTCGTGCATTGCTGAATATCAAAGTGGGTAATAGCGTGGTTAACGAGCGCGTGATCCGCTCAGTGTGGAGCTTCTTTTTTCTCTATGCTTTGTTTACCAGTTTTTTCGTCTGGGCGCTTAATCTGATGGGCTACGATCTCTTTTCCTCGTTCGCCACCGCCGCGGCCTGTATCAATAATATGGGGCTGGGATTTGGCGTCACGGCGGTCACGTTTGGTACTTTAAACGAAGAGGCAAAGCTGTTGATGTGCGCGGCCATGATCATGGGGCGTCTGGAAATCTACCCCATTTTGATCCTTTTCTCGCGCATGTTCTGGCGGGCGTAATAGCCTGCCCGGCACATTATGGCGCCGGGTTAACCAGCATCTGTCCGATCGAGCCACGATCGGCCATTTCCAGCGTCTGGCTGTTAAAGTAGAACGGGAAATGCGCCCAGGAAGGCTGTCCGTAATACACCAGCAGCTCAACCTGACCATCCACCCAAACGGTATCTTTCCAGCCCCGGTCTTCCGGGAACGGCATCGCGCCGTTCACATTGCGGATCAGGAAAGAGACGCCTTCGATATGGAAAGACTGCGGCATATCCGCCCGCACCGTCCAGCGCTCCCAGGAGCCCTGCTGAGCGGTAATGTCCATGCGGTTTACATCCCACAACTGCCCATTAATGCCGGGATCGTCATCAAGGCTGATCTCACGACTGCGAATCGGTGAGCCGCTTAAAATTTCCGTAGGCAACAAACGCATCGGCAGATTGTCGGTCACCAGCGGCAGCAGCCCGGTCGGGCGCAGGGTCAGTACCAGCGTGGAAATCAGAATACTGGAGGGCTCGAAGAAGCCGCGGATCCGGTCGACAATGCTGGCCGCCTCACCACAGGTGATCGACACTTCATCGCCGTTGGTCATGTCCACCAAAATCTCACGACGTTCACCCGGGGCCAGCGAGAGTTGCTTCACCGAAACCGGCGCGGGTAAAAAGCCCTGATCGCCGGAAATCACATGCAGCGCACGACCGTCACTCATTTGCAGCTGGTAACGACGCGAGTTCGACGCATTGAGTAAACGCAAACGCACCCAGCCGCGAGACACTTCCACATACGGGCTTTGTGCCCCGTTAACCAATAGCGTATCACCAACAAACCCGCCGCTGCCTGGCTCACTGTATTCAGGCGTGCCGAAGTTATCCAGCCGCTTGTCCTGAATAATGACCGGAAAATCATCCACGCCATAATGGTTGGGAATTGGCAGCGACTTACTGACTTCATCTTCAATCAGCCACATACCAGCCAGACCGTTATAGACCTGCTGCGCGGTACGGTTCGGCGTATTGGCGTGATACCACAACGTGGCGGCGTCCTGGCGAATGGGCAATACCGGCGCCCAGTCCGCATTCGGTGACATCATGCGTGCCGGCCCGCCCATCAGTGGGCCAGGAACCTGCAGCCCGGCGACGGTCATTGAAACATTCTCGGTAAGACGGTTGCTGTAAATAAGCTTGACGTCATCCCCTTTCCAGACGCGGATGGTCGGCCCCAGGTAACGCCCGTTAATCCCCCAGACCGGCGCGCGGGTGCCTTGCGTAAAGGACCAGTGAGCGCGTTGCAGGGTCATAAATAGCGGCTGTCCACGGCGAGACTCCAGCAGCGGTGGAACAGGTAACGGTTGTTGCTGACCGGCAGCATTAGCCTTCAGCGGAATAGCACCTGCACACAGTGCGATCCCCGATGTCTGAATGAACTGACGCCGACTGAGTGACATATAAGCTCCATGTAAAACTGGCGATTAACACGCAGGAAAGTATTTCCTGTAACAAACTCGGATGGCGCGAATCACACCTTACCGGTAGCTTCACGCTCGGCAACTTCTTTGTCGAGTTCGGCGATTTTTTGTTCCATTAACGTGCGGCAATGCGCGGCCAGTTCACGAACCTGATCCTTACCATAGTGGCTGATATCTACTGGCGGTAACATCTCGACGATCGCCAGACCATTATTTAATCGGTTAAGTTTAATCTTATTTGAGGTCGTTGAGACGCACACCGGGATCACCGGAACACCCGCGGCAATTGCCGCATGAAACGCGCCAGTTTTAAACGGCAGCAGACCACGGCCACGGCTACGCGTACCTTCCGGGAACATCCAGATAGAGATACGACGTTTTTTAAAATGATTAACGACCGTCGCAATGGTGCTGTGCGCTTTGGCGCGATTGTTTCTGTCGATCAACAGGTTACCGGTGAGCCAGTACAGCAGGCCGAAGAACGGGATCCACAGCAGGCTTTTTTTACCGACCGTAACCGTCGGTGGTTGCACGATCTTCGCGGCGGTAACCATGTCATAGTTATTCTGGTGGTTACAAATATAGATAGCGTTGCCGTAGTCCTTTGCGTCCGGCGGCATGCGGCATTCCACCTTCAGGCCGTACAAGGGGGCCAGTCGACCAAACATATGGCCAAACGTTGAGACGTGTTTAGGATTTCGTGGGCTGAACAGACAATATATACAACCAAAAACACAGACCAGAATGCAGTAAATTACGGTAATGAATAAACGAAAAATATATAGCATAACAACCTCTAAGGCCTAAGAGCCTGGCATTTTACGTCACCAGATGCAGAACCCTGCGTCAGGTTAGGGCTTTGTTAAGAGCGGCTCTCTGGAAAAGCGTATTGTTAATCGCAATGCACGAATAAACAACGGTTTCACGGGAATTTTTAATGTTGACTCTCCCTGCGTAAAAGCAGGGAGAGTCAGACGACAGCGTTATTCTTCGCTGTCGCCCTGACCGGCACGTCGTGGTGAGTCAATTTCGATACGGTCGATGCGCTGTAAACCGCGCATCAGCGTACCGCGACGCCCACGCTCGCCGGTCACCTTCTGCAGTTCTTCAGGACGCAGTTTAATTTTGCGTTTACCAACGTGAATGGTCAGCGTACTTTGCGGAGGCAACACGTAGAGGTGCGCCAGCCCATCATCCCCTTTCGCCGCTTCTGCAGACGGAATGTTGATGATCTTGTTCCCTTTCCCTTTCGACAATTGCGGCAGGTCACTGACCGGGAACATCAGCATACGCCCGGCATGGGTGATCGCCAGCAGCATGTCGCTTTCATCTTCAAGCACCACCGGCGGCATCACATGCGCGTTCTCCGGTAACGTAATCAATGCTTTACCTGCACGGTTGCGCGCCACTAAGTCATTGAAGGTGCAGACGAAACCGTAGCCAGCATCGGAGGCCATCAGCAGTTTCTGGTCATCACTTTCCATCAGCATATGCTCAACCGTCGCTCCCGGCGGTAGCGTCAGCTTACCGGTCAGCGGTTCACCCTGACCACGTGCCGACGGCAGCGTAATCGGGTCGATGGCATAGCTGCGCCCGGTTGAATCCACGAACACCACCGGCTGGTTGCTCTTGCCCTTCACCGCCGCCTTGTAGCTGTCACCCGCCTTATAGCTTAAGCCCGGCGCATCAATATCATGGCCTTTGGCGCTACGCACCCAGCCGCTTTGCGACAGTACAATGGTGACCGGCTCAGACGGCAGCATGTCGTGCTCGCTCATCGCCTTCGCTTCTTCGCGCTCTTTCAGCGGAGAACGGCGATCGTCGCCATAGGCATCTGAGTCTGCCTGCAGCTCTTTCTTCAGCAGGTTACTCATCTTGCGCTCAGAGGCCAGAATGCCCTGCAGCTGATCGCGTTCTTTCGCCAGCTCGTCCTGCTCGCCACGAATTTTGATCTCTTCAAGTTTGGCAAGATGACGCAACTTCAGTTCGAGGATGGCTTCAGCCTGGGTTTCAGAAATGCCAAACCGCGACATCAGCTCAGGCTTCGGTTCATCTTCATGACGAATGATTTCAATCACTTCGTCAATGTTGAGGAACGCCACCAGCAAACCTTCGAGGATGTGCAGGCGCTTGAGGACTTTTTCCAGACGATAGTTCAGACGACGACGCACGGTATCGCGGCGGAACGCCAGCCATTCGGTGAGGATCTCCAGCAGGTTTTTCACCGCCGGGCGACCGTCGAGGCCAATCATGTTCAGGTTGATGCGGTAGCTTTTTTCCAGATCGGTGGTGGCAAACAGGTGGTTCATCACCTGCTCCATATCCACACGGTTGGAGCGTGGCACGATCACCAGACGGGTCGGGTTTTCGTGATCTGACTCATCGCGCAGATCGTCCACCATCGGCAGCTTTTTATTGCGCATCTGGGCGGCAATCTGTTCCAGCACTTTGGCACCGGAAACCTGATGTGGCAGCGCGGAAATCACCACCGCGCCATCTTCTTTGGTCCAGACCGCACGCATACGCACGGAGCCACGTCCGTTTTCGTAAATCTTACGAATTTCTGCACGCGGGGTAATGATTTCTGCTTCGGTCGGGTAATCCGGTCCCTGGACGATATCCAGCAGCTGATCCAGCGTCGTTTTCGGCTGCTCAATCAGCGTAATCGCCGCTTTTGCCACTTCACGCAAGTTATGTGGCGGAATGTCCGTTGCCATGCCGACCGCAATACCGGTGGTGCCGTTCAGCAGAATATTCGGCAAACGCGCAGGCAGCATCTTCGGCTCCTGCATGGTGCCGTCGAAGTTTGGCACCCAGTCCGACGTCCCCTGGCCGAGTTCCCCCAGCAGCAGTTCCGCATATTTAGACAGTCGAGATTCGGTATAACGCATCGCCGCGAACGATTTCGGATCGTCCGGTGCCCCCCAGTTCCCCTGCCCGTCAACCAGCGGATAACGGTAAGAGAACGGCTGCGCCATCAGCACCATCGCTTCATAGCAGGCGCTGTCGCCGTGTGGGTGGTATTTACCCAGTACGTCGCCGACGGTACGGGCTGATTTTTTAAATTTGGCGCTGGCATTCAGCCCCAGTTCGGACATCGCGTAAACGATGCGTCGCTGAACGGGTTTCAGACCATCACCAATAAACGGCAACGCCCTGTCCATGATGACGTACATGGAATAGTTCAGATAGGCGTTTTCCGTGAATTCATGCAGCGCAAGGCGCTCTGCCATATCGCTCATTAATCGTGGTTCCTCAACTGTTAGCCCGAACAATACCCGGTATTCGTCAGGCAATATTGCCGCAGATACTACCCTATCTGGCGAGTTGAGT
>NZ_SZWV01000096.1:25127-42406 GCF_005280945.1 Citrobacter sp. wls718 | reverse complement strand
AAGGGCCGCGAACGCGGCCCTGATGGGGATTATTTGGTGACTTTGGTAATCTGTTTTACGTCGATTTCAACGGAGTTCCAGTCTTTATCCACTTCGCCCTGGATTTCTACGACATCCTGCGGCGTGACGGTTAAACCGTTCCAGCGCTTGTGGTCGATATCCACGTTCACCGTGCCAGAAGCATCTTTAAACAGGTACAGATCGTCGGAGATACGCTCAACGATGTTACCGCGCAGCGTGACCCAGGTATCATCACGCAGCGATTTTGCGCTTTCTACCGTCGTGCTGCTGCCATTCGGACCCATAAATCCGCCCGCCTGGCTTTGCGTCGCCGTTGGGCCAGAGAATCCGCCCTGCTGCGCTGCCAGAACAGGTGCGGAACACAGTGCCATCACGGCAACCATTGCAGCTAATTTTTTCATCTTCATGTCTCCCTTATCATGTTGTTTCACGACTATTTAATAAGTTAATCCTTAACAACTTCTTAAGGCAAAAAAAGATTCTTTTTTTGCTGTACATCCCCGGTTGACACAAGGTTTACTGGCAGCCAACTGAGTGAGCGCAGGGAAGAACATATGCGTATTTTACTGGTAGAAGATGACGCGTTGATTGGCGACGGTCTGAAAACGGGCCTGAGTAAAATGGGGTTCACCATCGACTGGTTTACCGAAGGTCGTCAGGGTAAAGAGGCGCTTTACAGTGCGCCTTATGACGCGGTGATCCTCGACCTGACGCTGCCGGGTATTGACGGCCGCGATATCCTGCGCGAATGGCGCACAAAAGGAAAACAGGAGCCGGTGCTGATTTTAACGGCCCGCGACGCGCTGGCAGAACGCGTGGAAGGTCTGCGCCTCGGTGCGGATGACTACCTGTGTAAACCCTTTGCACTGATTGAAGTGGCCGCCCGACTGGAAGCGCTGGTACGTCGCGCCAGCGGTCAGGCTACCAGCGAACTACGCCACGGTCAGGTGACGCTTAATCCCGGCGCACTGGTCGCCACGTTCGCAGGCGAGCCATTGTCGCTCAAGCCGAAGGAGTTCGCACTGTTGGAACTGCTGATGCGTAATAAAGGGCGCGTCCTGCCCCGTAAACACATTGAAGAAAAACTGTATAACTGGGACGAAAACGTCTCCAGCAATGCGGTTGAAGTGCACGTCCATCACTTACGCCGTAAGCTCGGCAGTGATTTTATCCGCACCGTGCACGGTATTGGTTACACCCTGGGTGATGCATGAAATTCACACAACGCCTCAGCCTGCGCGTCAGGCTAACGCTTATCTTCACCATTTTGGTGCTGGTGACCTGGCTGATTTCCAGTTTTGTCGCCTGGAAGCAAACCACCGATAACGTCGACGAGATGTTTGACACACAGCTGATGCTGTTTGCCAAACGGCTGGTCACGCTGGATCTTGACGAACTAAAAGCCTCTGAGCGCTTTGCCCAAACGCCAAAGAAATTCAAACACGGCCATATTGACGACGATGTGCTGACCTTTGCGGTCTACACCCCGGACGGAAAAATGGTTCTGCACGACGGCGACAATGGTCAGTACATTCCCTATAGCTATCGCCGGGAAGGGTTTGACGACGGCTATCTGAACGGTGACAACGATAAATGGCGCTTTATCTGGCTGACTTCAGCAGATAAAAAGTACCGGGTCGTGGTCGGTCAGGAGTGGGAATACCGCGAAGATATGGCGCTGGCGATTGTGACGGCCCAGCTGGTGCCGTGGCTGGTCGCCCTGCCGTTGATGCTGCTGATCCTGATTGTACTGTTAAGTCTTGAACTTAAGCCGCTGAAAAAGCTGGCGCAGGCTTTACGTTTGCGCGATCCGGAATCTGAAGAACCACTGAGTCTGAAAGGCATTCCCGGCGAGGTTCGCCCACTGGTTGAGTCGCTCAATCAGCTGTTTACCCGTATTCACACCACCATGGTACGCGAGCGGCGCTTTACCTCAGATGCCGCGCACGAACTGCGTAGCCCACTGACGGCGCTCAAGGTTCAAACCGAAGTGGCGCAACTGTCTGACGATGACCCGCAGTCACGACAAAAAGCGCTAATGCAGATGCAGACGGGAATTGACCGCGCCACTCGCCTGGTCGATCAGCTGCTGACGCTTTCGCGTCTTGATTCGCTCAACAATCTTCAGGATGTCGCCGATATCTCACTCGAAGAGTTACTGCAATCCGCCGTCATGGATATCTACCACCCGGCACAGCAGGCCCACATCGACGTGCGCTTGCAGATTAACGCTCACGACGTTAAACGCACCGGACAACCGCTGTTGCTTAGCCTGATGGTCCGCAATCTGCTGGATAATGCAATCCGCTACAGCCCGCAGGGTAGTGTCGTGGACGTGACGCTCAATAACCACTGTTTCAGCGTCAAAGATAACGGTCCGGGCGTTGCGCCAGAGGTATTACTGCACATTGGTGAGCGTTTCTATCGTCCACCGGGACAAAACGCGACCGGCAGTGGGCTGGGCCTGTCGATCGTCCGGCGTATTGCGACGTTGCACGGTATGTCCGTGTCATTCGCCAACGCCGCGGAAGGTGGATTTGAAGCCAAAATCAGCTGGTAGCGTTGAATTATTGCGCTACCAGCAAAAGACTTTGCACATTTTGCTAATTTCACCGCACCGATCATCGGCGTAAAATCGTTCTCAAACGTAATTCTTTGAGGACACAACATGAGCAACATTCTGATTATCAATGGCGCTAAAAAATTCGGCCATTCCAATGGTCAGTTGAATGACACCCTGACCGAGGTCGCGGACGGTATCCTGCGCGACCTCGGACATGATGTTAGAGTCGTGCGCGCAGACAGCGATTACGACGTACAAACAGAAGTGCAGAACTTTGTCTGGGCTGACGCCGTTATTTGGCAAATGCCGGGCTGGTGGATGGGTGCACCGTGGACAGTGAAAAAATACATCGATGATGTGTTCACTGCAGGGCACGGTACGCTGTACGCCAGCGATGGTCGCACACGTTCTGATGCCAATAAAAAATACGGTTCTGGCGGCCTGATTCAAGGCAAAAAATACATGTTGTCCCTGACCTGGAATGCACCGATGGAAGCCTTTACTGACAAAGATCAGTTCTTCCACGGCGTCGGCGTTGATGGCGTTTATCTGCCGTTCCATAAAGCAAACCAGTTTTTAGGTATGGAAGCGCTGCCGACTTTTATCACCAATGATGTGATTAAAATGCCGGATGTCCCGCGTTATATCGCAGAATATCGCAAGCATCTGACCGAGATTTTTGGTTAACTAGTTACCTGGAATTAGAAGGAGTTAACCATGCTTACCGTTATTGCAGAAATCCGTACACGTCCAGGTCAACACCACCGCCAGGCGGTGCTGGATCAGTTTGCTAAAATCGTTCCAACCGTCCTGAAGGAAGAAGGCTGTCATGGCTACGCGCCGATGGTCGATCACGCCGCGGGTGTGAGTTTTCAGACCACAGCGCCGGATTCAATCGTGATGATTGAACAGTGGGAAAGCATTGCGCACCTTGAAGCGCATTTGCAAACCCCGCATATGAAAGCTTACAGCGAAGCCGTGAAAGGTGATGTGCTGGACATGAGCATTCGTATTCTGGAATCAGGTATTTAAGGTTGTTGATGTACCGGATGACGTCGCCCGCGACGTATCCGGTTTACACACGATCTGTAAGCCCGGTAAGCACAGTGCAACCGGGCCAATAAACTTACCAGTACAACTTCCAGCACTGCGTAAAACGGGTTAACGCCTCAACGTAAAAGTAATCTCCCCAGCTTGCGCACTCATCGACCCCTTTATTGCTCGCAAGATGGTAAACCGAGTGTTTCAGTAGCCCGTTGCCCTTCTCATCTTTGCCCATCAGATAATGCTGCGTCAGCGATGACATGATCCCCATCGCCCACTGTTGATAACGTTCACGATCTGGATCGGTCACCGGCAGGTGTTTAATCAACTCCAGCAGGCCACATACCGCAATGCCCGCCGAAGAAGAATCACGCAGCGCATCGGTGCCCACCAGCGCCAGATCCCAGTGACAAACGGCATCATCCGGCAGGCGATTGAGAAAGTAGTTGGCCAGTTTTTTCGACAGCTGCACCATCTCGCGATCGCCGGTATAGATATAGCTCAACAGAAAACCATAAATCCCCCACGCCTGCCCACGCGACCAGCATGAATCATCAGCGTAACCCTGCTGGGTATTACCGTAGCGCGGCGCGCCGGTTTGCACGTCCATGTAGTAGGTATGGAACGTCGAGGCATCTTCACGGATCAGATATTTCGCCGCCTGCGCCACGTGCGCTTTTGCCGCATTGGCAAAGCGCGGATCGCCCGTCTGTTCACTGGCCCAGTACAGCAGCGGCAGGTTCATATTGCAGTCAATGATCATCCGACCGGCCTGATCGGGATCGCGGAGATCGCCCCATGCCTGAATGATCTGCGCCTTCTCGTGAAAACGTTCGAGCAGCGCTTCTGCCGCCATCAGCGAAAAACCGCGCGCATCGCGATTGCCCGTCAACCGCCAGGCCGCCACACAGGAGAGCGTGTACAGGAAGCCCAGGTCGTGGGTGTTGGTGTCATGACGCCCGGCAATACGCAAACCAAATGAGCGCACGTGCTTTTCGGCCATTTCACGAAATGTCGCTTCACCGCTCATTTCCCACGCCAGCCACAGTTGCCCAATCCAGAAACTGGTGGTCCACTCCACATTATCCGTCAGCGGGTAATAACCGTTGACGCAGGTTTCGGCAGGAAAGTATTCACCGAATTCCGTTAAATGACGGCTAAGCAGCTCGAGGACATGTTCCCTGGCGCCATTCATTTGTTCCTGAAAGGCTGCGGTATTAAGCGGGCTACCAGGAAAAGCGCGCAACGTTTCCTCAACGATATGCTTTAACATATTTTGGTTCCTTATTACGTAGATTATCTTGTCGCGTTATTTTCGGCGATATCGAGCGCGGTATTATTGCGACGTTTACTTTGGCAGGCGGATAACGTAAATGCCGAAATCAGCGTAAAGGTCAGCGCAATAATACCCATAATGATATAGGTCTTTTCAAAACCAATTCGGTCATACATTAATCCGGCAGGTGAAGACACCACCACGTTGCCAACATACAGCATCGCCTGATAACCCAGTAAATACATGGTTGCGTTGACGCGTTTATCAAAATGTTCGGCAATGTATTTAAAGACAGAAACCAGCAATAAACAGATTTCCAGGCCATACAACGGTTTTAGCACTGAAATTAACAGATGCGAGTCGCACAGTCCGGAGATAACCAGACGCGCGCCGACCAGTGCCCCGACAATCAGCAATCCTCGCTTCGCGCCGATGTAGTTAACGAACAGCGGGATCACCATATACATGATAAATTCCATACCTGACTGCACGGTGCCCAGATATCCGAATACCGCATTGCCTTTATGAACATCAGCAAAGAAGGTGACAAAATAACGCGAGAATTGCTGTTCGGCGATAAACATCATCCACGCCACGCCTGCGACATACAGGCAAAACGCCCAAAATTTGCGGTTACGCAGCAGCGCGTAAACATCCGCAGGAGAGATTTTATCTTTGGTCAGTACCTCTGAGGCATTGGCTGAATTTACGTTCACTTTCAGGCTTAGCAGGACAATCAGCATTACCACCGACGCCACGCTACCTAACATAAAGTTATACGCCGGAGAGAGGTTAAACAGCAGCCCCGAGAACGACGACGCGACTGCCCAACCGAGCGATCCCCACATGCGGATTTGCCCAAACTCCATGCCGTTTAAACGACTGTAGCGGTCAGAATAGGATTCGCAGGCGGCCACACCGGCGTACCACGCAAAGCTTAAGTAAATTGCGCCGACAATAATACCCAGCAGGGTATTGGAGATTAATAGCGGCTGATATACATAAATAAAAAACGGTGCCATTAATGCCGACATAATCACGACAAAATAGAGCAGGTATTTACTCATACCGATTCTGTCGAGGATATAGCCATAAATCGGCTTCAGTATCACCGAGAAAATACCGTTCACAGCAAATACGGTACCGATAACCGTCCCACTTAACTGCGCTTTCTGCCCCAACCAAATGGCCAGCAAACCAATACTGGCCGACCAGGTAAAGAAATAAAGAAAAATAAAGCTACTAATTTTATAATATTCTGTTCTGTTACTCGCTGAACTCTTTTTCATACCATCCTCGCTATAAAAAGAACGACAACTGACGTGCACCGTCAGGTTCGCGAATAACGACCTGGTTACGGTTAATTTGCAGCAGTGGGACCGTGAGCACGTTTTTTTGCTTGCCGCTGGCATTCACGGCGCAGCACAGCCAGCTCTCGCCCGGCAGGATCTCGGTGGTCAGCGTCGGAATAGCCGCGCACTCGGCAAACATAATGCTGCTGTTAGGCGGCGTGACCACACTGTCCGGCTGGCGGATGATGACAGGCGACAGATCCACAATCGCACTGGTCCCGTTACGCGCTGCCAGCAGACATCCCCGTGCGCTGAGCTGCGGCTCTGTCTTCATCACTGCAAAGCCCCCTTCTACCGTTTGCAGCGTTCTCGCACTGTGAATGCGGTGCAAACGAATATGCCACTCGCCAAACGGCACCAGCCAGGTCTCAATACTGACGTCATGCCACGGCGACCAACGGGACCAGAGATAATTTTCATCAACGCGAACGTCATCGCACTGACGACGTCCACGGAAGTAATTATCGCCATCTGCCAGCAGCAGCATGGAATCGCACGTCGCATGTTTGATGCCGTAGCGCCCGCGCTCAATGGTGAAGCCAAAACGGCTGGAGTAGGCAAATTTGGTGTACTTGGCCTCGGTATTCACATAGTTGTTCAGCTCAAGCTGGCCTGACGCCAGCATCGTGACATGCGCAGAATCTTCGCTGTGTTGCAGGATCTGCCCGGCATGGGCAATCACCCGTTTTTCGTCAAGCACCGGGAGCGGCAACTCTTCAGCCTGCCAGAACGCGTGATCGTCCGGTAACGCGAGGATCAAAAAGACTTTCAGTGCCCAGTACGGCGATCCCGGCGAATTGTAGTCTTCACACATTGCCAGGTTTGGATAGGCAAAGCCCAACGTCAGGATGCCGTCTCGATCAAAAATCGGCTGCTGTTGCCACCAGCGCAGATGGCGCAGGATCACCCCTTTGATAACCCCGGGTGAGAACACATCCAGTTCAGCAAAGGCCACCGCACTCCAGAAGGCGACCATGGCAAAGCGGTAGGTCAGGCTGCGACCAAACGGCACCGATGCCCCGTCGGCGGCAGACATAAAGATAAAATCCGCGGCAAACAGCCGGGAACGTTCACGCAAGGTAGCGGCGCGACGGGTGTCCTCCGGGCTGAGGGTGGCATACAGCAGGCCATAAAAATGAAAGGCCATGGAGATGTAATAATCTTTAGGTCGCCCGGGACCGTCGGAATACCAGCCATCGCCGAGGTAGTAGGCGTCCATCATCTCAAATCGCCGATCGATAGCCTGTTGGTCAAACGGTAATCCTGCACGTTTAAAGCCAAGCTGCACGATAATGGCGAAATAGTTCCAGTTGCTGTCCGGCATCTGAGCATCGGTAATTTGATTCAGCCAGCGGTGCAGATTGTCCTGCTCCGTTGCGCTGAACATCCCGGTTAAACGCGTCTGCAATAACGCCAGGCCCAGACCATACGCCGCCATCTCGACCAGACGCTGATCGTAAGGACCGGTGTCCCCCCAATAGTGCGAGCTGTGGGGATCGGTGCCGAGTTTTATCGCCTGAATATATTTGTCGGCAAACGGCACATCCGCCCCGCCGGCCATCAGCGGAAATAGCCCCCACAGCGCTCGGGAAAGCCCTTCCATGCAGGCAATATCCACGCTGTAATGCGCGCAGGTATCACCGAGAGAAAACTGAGCCTGTCCCGCTGGGAATTGCTTGTCGAGTGCCCGTAAAAGGGTATTAACGGCACGCGTAACGTCTTCGCGGGATGACAATGGATTTGATTTTTCTTCAGTTGCCGACCACATACTCTGCCCCTCTGAATTAAGTGGCTAAAGAATAGTGAATGGCAGACAAGCAGAAATGTTACTTCAATCACACCACAAACATTAAAATAAAACAGTGATTGAAGAAATTTAAAAATAGGGTTTATAAACAGGAATTCGCCGGCAAAAGTTTAAATTTATTGCACTATGAACTTATCTTCCCCTCAAGTGTACCTGGAGCTGATTGCCCTCAACGACGCGGTGGTGTCGTTCAGTCGTTTATTTGCCAATACGGTTCGTTATCACCATTGGCATCAGTGTCTGGAAGTGTTGTACGTGGAAGAAGGGTTTGGCGTGGTGACGGTCGATCATAAGCAATACACCATGCGTCCAGGGCGGATGTTCTTTTTCCCGCCGTTTACGCTGCATAAAATTTTTGTCGACGAGCAGGTGCGGGACCGTTATCGGCGGACCATTATTCATCTCGATCAGCACGCAGTGCTGAAGGTGTTACGCGACTTTCCACTTCATCAACAGCGTCTACAACACCTGAGTGTACGCGGGAGCGAGGCGTGGGTCATCGACGCCGCAGACGTCCATACGCACATTGATTTTCTGTTCAGCCGCTATGCAAAACTGGCCGCGCAGAAACCGCTTAACACTGAGCACGTTGCCTGCCTGTTATTGAATTTATTCAGCCTGTTACCCGAAGATAACGTCAATATGCATGATAGTGATACGGGGATGGCCAGCCAGGTGATGTTCTGGCTTGATGAGCACTACATGCATAAATTTAGCCTGGTGACGCTGGCACAAGCGTTAGGAAAATCAAAAAGTTATGTTTCTCGGCGTTTTCAGGTAGAAACAGGCGAGAGCATCCTCGGGTATCTCAACACGCTGAGGTTGAGAAAAGCCTGCGAGGCGCTGTTACACAGTGAGGCAAGCGTCAGAGAGATTGCGCAAAAAGTGGGGTTTTCTGATGTGACTTATTTTATCAGCGCCTTCGGAAAAGGCATTGGCGAGACGCCGTTACAGTACAGGAAGCGGCATAAGCCGTAACGCCTGATGGCGACGCTAACGCGTCTTATCAGGCCTACGGGCACAATGCGAATGTAGGCCGGATAAGCGAAGCGCTATCCGGCATTCACAACATCATGCTTACCCTTCGAGATCCGCCAGGTCGCCTTTCTCCTGCAGCCAGTTACGGCGATCTTCTGAGCGCTTCTTCGCCAGCAGCATATCCATCATGGCGTTGGTGCGCTGATCGTCTTCATCATCAATGATGAGCTGCACCAGGCGACGGGTATTTGGATCCAGCGTGGTTTCGCGCAGCTGCATCGGGTTCATTTCACCCAGACCTTTAAAGCGCTGGACGTTCGGCTTGCCTTTCTTACGCTTCAGCTGCTCCAGTACGCCCGCTTTCTCTTCTTCCGTGAGCGCGTAATACACCTCTTTCCCGAGGTCGATACGGTACAACGGCGGCAGCGCCACGTAGACGTGTCCGTGTTTGACCAACGTGCGGAAGTGCTTCACAAACAATGCGCACAGCAGCGTAGCAATGTGCAGACCATCGGAGTCCGCATCCGCGAGGATACACACCTTGCCGTAGCGCAACTGGCTGAGATCGTCGCTGTCCGGATCGATACCGATCGCTACCGAGATATCGTGAACTTCCTGGGAGGCCAGCACTTCATCAGAAGAGACTTCCCAGGTGTTCAGGATCTTACCCTTCAGCGGCATGATCGCCTGATACTCACGATCGCGCGCCTGCTTGGCCGATCCGCCCGCCGAGTCACCTTCCACCAGGAACAGCTCGGTGCGGTTAAGATCCTGTGCGGTGCAGTCCGCCAGCTTACCCGGCAGTGCCGGACCGCTGGTGAGTTTTTTACGCACCACTTTTTTCGCTGCACGCAGACGACGCTGAGCGCTGGAAATCGCCATTTCCGCCAGCAGCTCTGCTGACTGCACGTTCTGGTTCAGCCACAGGCTAAAGGCATCTTTTACCACCCCAGAAACGAACGCCGCGCACTGGCGCGAAGAGAGACGCTCTTTGGTCTGGCCGGCAAACTGTGGATCCTGCATCTTCACGGACAGCACGTAAGCGCAGCGATCCCAGATATCCTCCGCCGACAGCTTCACGCCACGCGGCAGGATATTGCGGTATTCACAGAATTCACGCATCGCATCCAGCAGACCCTGACGCAGGCCATTGACGTGCGTCCCGCCCTGCATGGTTGGGATCAGGTTAACGTAGCTTTCGGTCAGCAGTTCACCGCCTTCCGGCAGCCACAGCAGCGCCCAGTCCACCGCTTCCGTATCACCGGAGAACATCCCGACAAAGGGTTTTTCCGGCAGCAACGGCAGGCCGTTCACCGCTTCGCTCAGGTAGTCGGTCAGGCCATCGGCGTAGCGCCAGGTCTGTTCGGTATCGTTGACCTTATCCTTGAAGATGATCTCCACGCCCGGGCAGAGTACCGCTTTGGCTTTCAGCAGATGGCTCAGGCGAGAAGCGGAGAAACGTGGGCTGTCAAAGAAGCTTTCATCCGGCCAGAAGTGCACGCTGGTCCCGGTATTGCGCTTTCCACAGGTGCCGGAAACGTGCAGGTCTTCGACCTTTTCACCGTGTTCAAAGGCGATACTGTGAATCTGACCATCACGACGAACGGCCACTTCAACACGTTTTGACAAGGCGTTAACCACCGAAATCCCCACGCCGTGCAGGCCACCGGAGAACTGGTAGTTTTTGTTAGAAAACTTACCCCCTGCGTGCAAACGGCAAAGGATCAATTCAATGGCCGGGACGCCCTCTTCCGGGTGGATATCGACGGGCATGCCACGTCCGTCATCAATGACTTCCAGTGATTGATCGGCATGAAGGATAACCTCGACACGTTTCGCGTGCCCGGCCAGCGCTTCATCCACACTGTTATCAATAACTTCCTGCCCCATATGGTTAGGACGAGTCGTATCTGTGTACATCCCCGGGCGGCGGCGAACCGGCTCAAGCCCAGTGAGTACCTCAATGGCATCAGCGTTATAAGTTTGCGTCATGGTTTAAATTAGCAATTCGAATTGATCGTCAAAAACTGTGCAGTCCAAGGAAATCGACAATCTGGTTGAAATAATCTTCGAAGCCTGTGAATGCGTGGTTTCCGCCCTCAATAACAGTTTGACGGCAGGAGGCGTAATACGCCACCGCCTGGCGGTAGTCCAACACTTCATCGCCCGTTTGTTGTAGCAGCCAGAGCAAATCCGGCGCCTCCAGCGGGTCAATCTGCATGACTTTAAGATCGTAAATATGGCGAGACTCTAGCACATATTGCTGGCCCGTGTAGGGGTTCTCGTTTTGGCCAAGGTAGTCGACCAGCAGTTCGTAAGGCCGCACCGCAGGGTTCACCACCACCGCAGGCAACATAAAACATTGCGACAGCCAGGTGGCGTAATAACCCCCTAAAGAGGAGCCAACAATCCCCAGCGACTCTCCGCCATGCTCAAGGACTATTGATTCCAGCATCTCTGCCGCTTGGGCAGGATACGGTGGCAGCTGCGGTACGATCATCTCAACGTGCGGGTGGTGCTCTGCCAGCCAGCTTTTCAGCAGACACGCCTTCGCCGAGCGAGGAGAGCTATTAAATCCGTGTAGATAGAGAAGCGTAGACATCAGTAGCCTTCTGAAGCGGTATCAGGGTGGAACCGAATTCCCGGCAGACGGCACACCTGAGTGTGCAGCGAACCATCAGCAAAAAGTTCCAGCGTACGCCAGCCGGGACTAATGGTATCTAACGTAAAGTTGGCACAATGCGGCTTGAACTGCACGCATGTCGACGGCGTAGCCAGCAGGCGGCGACCGTTCCAGTCGAGATCCAACTCCTGATGAATATGCCCACACAGCAGATACTTCACGCGCGGATAGTTCACCAGCACGTTGTCCAGCTCAGCAGCATTGCGCAGGCTGTGCTGATCGAGCCAGCTACAGCCCGAAGGCAGTGGGTGGTGATGCAAAAGCAGCAAGGTATTCCGTTCAGGCGCATCGGCAAGTTTTCGCTCCAGCCATTCAAGCTGGAACTCACTTAATTCTCCGTGGGGAACGCCAAAAACCTGGCTATCGAGCAGCAAAATTTGCCACTGTTCACCAATGAAGACGCGTTTCGCAGGCGAAATTCCGGCGTCCTGCAGGGCGCTGTACATGGCTGGCTGAAAATCATGATTGCCAGGTAACCAGACGCAAGGCGCACGAAAGCTTGCGATACCCTCAGCAAAATGCTGATACGCCGCAGCGGATTGATCCTGCGCTAAATCGCCTGTCGCCACGATCAGATCGAAGTCGGTCGACTCAGCATGTATAGCGTCCAATATGCACTGATAGCTGTCCCAGGTGTTCACTCCCAGCAGCGTTTCATGCTTTTCGGCAAACAGGTGAGTGTCTGTAATTTGCAAGATCCTGACTCTGGCCTCACCAGCCAAAGGAAGGGTTAACAGGCTTTCCAAATGGTGTCCTTAGGTTTCACGACGCTAATAAACCGGAATCGCCATCGCTCCATGTGCTAAACAGTACCGTAACCAGTCGGCCAGGAACTGATTAATTTGATGCTTTTCGTCGCGTTGATGCAACTTTTTATTTGGGTAATCATACCGCGCTTTGAAGCGAAAGATCTGCTGACTTGAACACACTTCAGCCACCCTCGCATCATGATACAGGCGGACGGTAAGCGATGGCAGGCTCCAGTAAGTGACAGCAGGCGCCGTCTGTTCGATCGCAACCAGCGTAGTGTATCGGGTCGATTCAACAATCGTTAACCGATATTGTGCGTTTGCCACCTGATAGCTCACTGTTTCGCCGACCACATCATTTCGCGGCAACAGACGGCGCAGTTGCGAAAAGTTGGTTTCGCACAGGCGCATCATTTCAGGGAAATCAGGTGTATAACGCTTCATTTTTTCCACTCAGTTTTTAACTCTTGATAGTGCAGCTGTAACCATTGCAAGGCGATGACAGAAGCCGCGTTGTCGATTTTTCCCTCTTCCACCCACTGATAAGCCTGTTCCCGGCTTACCACATGAACGCGAATATCTTCGTTTTCATCCGCCAGACCGTGGATCCCGCTTGCGGTCGTGGCGTCCACTTCGCCGACCAAAATGGACAGGCGCTCGCTCGTGCCGCCGGGGCTTGCCAGATAGCTCAGCACAGGTTTGGTTCGTTTTACGTCCAGTCCGGCTTCTTCCATCGCTTCACGGCGGGCAACGTCCTCAACGGTTTCACCTTCTTCGATCATCCCGGCGACCATTTCCAGCAGCCACGGGCTTTCGCTGGTATCAAATGCCGCAATACGAATCTGCTCAACCAGCACAACTTCGTCCCGCTCAGGGTCAAAGGGTAGCAAGACCGCCGCGTGTCCGCGCTCAAAAATTTCGCGCGTGACTTCCTCACTCATTCCACCGTTAAACAGGCGATGGCGGAACCGATAAAGATCCAGTGAAAAAAAACCGCGGTATAGCGTTTCTCGTGCAATAATTTCTACATCATTTTTCGTGAAAGTCATTGGCAAGCTGTCTGGTTTACGCATTGTGCTGTCCTGATACCAATAGTGATTAAAATGTGAATTTCAAGGTCGTTTGACTGCTGTTTGGGCGCCCTTGTGTTAAATTGATGCAAATTAACGCCGTATGGCACGTAACGCCAACTTTTTGAAGTGGTGGATTCTGCTAGAATCAACAATTATTTTTACCATTTGATCAGCGCTAAATACTGCTTCACAACAAGGAATGCAAATGAAGAAATTGCTCCCCATCCTTATCGGCCTGAGCCTGTCGGGGTTCAGTACTTTGAGCCAGGCAGAGAACCTGATGCAGGTTTATCAGCAAGCACGCCTGAGCAACCCGGAATTGCGTAAATCCGCCGCCGATCGCGATGCTGCATTCGAAAAAATTAACGAAGCGCGTAGTCCGTTACTGCCTCAGCTGGGCTTAGGTGCCGATTACACCTACAGCAATGGCTACCGTGATGCAAACGGCGTGAATTCCAACGCCACCTCTGCTTCGTTAACCCTGACTCAGTCTCTGTTTGATATGTCGAAATGGCGTGCCCTGACGCTGCAAGAAAAATCAGCGGGCATCCAGGATGTAACCTATCAGACCGATCAGCAAACGCTGATCCTGAATACTGCCACGGCCTATTTTAAAGTATTGAACGCGATTGATGTGCTGTCATACACCCAGGCACAGAAAGACGCAGTTTACCGTCAGTTGGATCAGACTACCCAGCGTTTTAACGTCGGCCTGGTCGCCATTACTGACGTACAGAACGCCCGTTCACAATACGATACAGTGCTGGCAAATGAAGTTACCGCGCGTAACGATCTGGACAACGCGGTGGAAGAGCTGCGCCAGGTTACCGGCAACTACTACCCGGAACTGGCCTCGTTGAACGTTGACGGCTTTAAAACCAACAAGCCGCAGGCGGTGAATGCACTGCTGAAAGAAGCCGAAAATCGCAACCTGACCTTGCTGCAGGCGCGTTTAAGCCAGGACCTGGCGCGTGAACAAATTCGTCTGGCGCAGGACGGTCACCTGCCGACGCTGGATTTAACCGCCTCTACCGGTGTTTCTGATACCTCTTACAACGGCTCTAAAACCCGCGCGGCAACCGGTACCCAGTATGACGACAGCAATATGGGTCAGAACAAAATTGGCCTGAATTTCTCGCTGCCGCTGTACCAGGGTGGCATGGTTAACTCGCAGGTGAAACAAGCACAGTACAACTTTGTGGGCGCGAGCGAACAGCTGGAAAGTGCGCACCGCAGCGTGGTACAGACCGTACGTTCATCCTTCAATAACATTAATGCGTCCATCAGTAGCATTAACGCGTACAAACAAGCGGTTGTCTCTGCACAAAGCTCTTTGGACGCGATGGAAGCCGGTTATTCCGTTGGTACACGTACCATCGTGGATGTGTTGGATGCCACCACCACGCTGTACAACGCCAAACAGCAGTTGGCTAACGCACGTTATACCTATCTGATTAACCAGTTAAACATCAAATCTGCGCTCGGTACGCTGAACGAACAGGATCTGGTGGCGCTGAACAATACGCTGGGCAAACCGATTCCGACCGCGCCTGACACCGTCGCGCCGGAAAACACACAGCAAGACGCTGCAGCAGACGGCTATACCGCGAGCAACAACGCGGCAGTCGCTCAGCCGACGGCAGCACGTTCAACCAGCAGCACCGGCAACAATCCGTTCCGTAACTGATGGTGATGACGGGGCTTCGGCCCCGTCTGAACGTAAGACAACGTAAAGATCCGCCCCTTCTTCCGCATTCTCGCCTCTTCCCGCTTCAATTTCGACCAGTCATCCTCTATTCTGAGCAGTATTTACCACTGGGTCCTGGAAGACATAAATGAAACGGACAAAATCTATACATCACGCGTCGTTCCGCAAAAGCTGGAGCGCACGCCACCTGACTCCTGTTGCCCTGGCTGTTACCGCCGTTATTATGCTGGCGGGCTGTGAGCAGAGCGACGAAACAGTATCGCTTTACCAAAATGCGGACGACTGCTCGACGGCGAATCCGGGTAAAAGCGCTGAATGTACAACCGCATTCAACAACGCGCTGAAAGAAGCTGAGCGCACGGCGCCGAAGTACGCCACCCGCGAAGACTGTATCGCTGAATTCGGCGAAGGTCAGTGCCAGCAGGCACCTGCACAGGCCGGTATGGCACCAACGGGTGAAGGCCAGGCTCAGGCGCAGAATCAAAGCAGCGGCAGCTTCTGGATGCCGCTGATGGCAGGCTACATGATGGGCCGCATGATGGGCGGCGGTATGGGAGCTCAGCAGCCGCTGTTCAGCTCGAAAAATCCGGCCAGCCCGGCCTACGGCAAATATACCGATGCTGGCGGAAAAAACTACGGCGCAGCAACGCCGGGCCGTACCATGACCGTACCGAAAACCGCCATGGCGCCGAAACCGGCAACCACATCAACCGTCACGCGCGGCGGCTTTGGTGAATCTGTCGCCAAACAAAGCACCATGCAACGTAGCGCCAGCGGTACCACCACGCGTTCAATGGGCGGCTGATCCACATGGAAAGAGTCAGTATTGTTGAGCGCCCGGACTGGCGCGAAAAAGCCACCGAATACGGTTTTAACTTTCACACCATGTACGGCGAACCGTACTGGTGTGAAGACGCCTACTACAAGCTCACGCTTGCACAGGTCGAAAAGCTGGAAGACGTCACCGCTGAACTGCACCAAATGTGCCTCAAGGTGGTTGAAAAGGTCATCGCCAGCGACGAGCTGATGACCAAGTTTCGTATTCCCAAACACACCTGGGGGTTTGTCCGCCAGTCATGGCTGACTCAGCAGCCGTCGCTCTATTCCCGCCTCGATCTGGCATGGGATGGCATCGGTGAACCTAAGCTGCTGGAAAACAACGCCGATACGCCAACCTCGCTGTACGAAGCTGCATTCTTCCAGTGGATCTGGTTAGAAGATCAGCTCAATGCCGGGAACCTGCCGGAAGGCAGCGATCAGTTCAACAGCCTGCAGGAAAAGCTGATTGAACGCTTCACCGCGCTGCGCGAACAGTATGGTTTTCAGCTACTGCACCTGACCTGCTGTCGTGACACCGTCGAAGATCGCGGGACCATCCAGTATTTGCAGGATTGCGCGGCCGAAGCGGAAATCGCCACCGAATTCCTCTATGTCGAAGATATCGGCCTCGGTGAGAAAGGTCAGTTCACGGACTTAGAAGATCAGGTGATTACCAACCTGTTTAAGCTCTATCCGTGGGAATTTATGCTGCGCGAGATGTTCTCTACCAAGCTGGAAGATGCCGGCGTTCGCTGGCTGGAACCGGCCTGGAAGAGCATCATCTCCAACAAAGCGCTGTTACCACTGCTGTGGGACATGTTCCCGAACCATCCGAACCTGCTGCCTGCGTATTTCGCCGAAGACGACTATCCACAGATGGAAAAATTCGTCGTGAAACCGATCTTCTCGCGTGAAGGCGCTAACGTGTCGATCGTTGAAAACGGTAAAACGATCGAATCGGTGGAAGGCCCGTACGGTGAAGAAGGTATGATCGTACAGCAGTTCCATCAGCTACCGAAGTTTGGCGATAGCTACGTGCTGATCGGCAGTTGGCTGATTAACGATCAGCCAGCCGGGATTGGTATTCGCGAAGACAGAGCGCTGATCACTCAAGATCTTTCCCGCTTCTATCCGCATATTTTTGTCGAATGAATGAAAGTGCCGGGTGGCGGCTCTGCCTTACCCGGCCTACGACACGAACTGTAA
>NZ_SZWV01000096.1:0-25117 GCF_005280945.1 Citrobacter sp. wls718 | reverse complement strand
CGATAAGCGCAGCGCCATCGGGCATTAATCATCCAACCTGCACCGACAGCATACTCAGACTGCCCATCTCAATGCCGTCCACAGGAATTGTCACGGGTTCTTTTCCATCCCACGCGCCTAATACGTAAAGCAGCGGCAGATAGTGATCCGCCGTTGGATTCGACAACGATCCGCCTTCATGATCCAGATAGTTGACCAGCGGATGTTGTTCAACCGGTCCCTGCCATGTCAGGTTGGCCTTCACATAATCGTTGAATGAGGACGCCCACGGGTATGGCGTATTTTCACCGTGCCAGCGTGCCGTGCGCAGGTTATGCACCACGTTACCACTGGCGACCAGCATAATACCTTCGTCGCGCAGCGCCGCCAGCTTACGACCCATTTCAAAATGCCAGGCGGCCGGCTTCGTGCTATCAATGCTTAATTGCACCATCGGGATGTCGGCATTCGGGTACATCTTGATCAACACGCCCCACGACCCGTGGTCAAAACCCCAGGCTTCTTTGTCTAAGGCGACTGGGACGGGAGACAGCAAATCCACCAGATGCTGCGCCAGTTCTGGCGAGCCCGGCGCCGGATAATGTGTGTCATACAGAGCCTGCGGAAAACCACCAAAATCATGAATCGTTTTCGGTGCTTCCATGGCAGTTACGCCAGTGCCACGGGTAAACCAGTGCGCCGAAACCACGACTATGGCTTTCGGGCGCGGCAACGTTTCCCCCAGTTGCTGCCAGGCACGGGTATAAACGTTATCTTCCAGAACATTCATCGGGCTGCCGTGCCCCAAAAACAATGCTGGCATACGAGTTGAAGACATGATGATATCCTTACTGAGGGAGTCATTTTGATATCATCACAATACGCTTTTTCGGTTGATGAAGAACTCAGATAACCATGATGAAGATCATCAGTTATTTTGACGGTCTGGCCCGGACAGCTGATGGATAAGGAGTTGGATTTGTCGATGTCAGTACCTTTACTTCTGACTTTACTGGCGGGTGCCGCCACCTTTATTGGCGCCTTTCTTGGCGTGCTGGGACAAAAGCCCTCAAACCGCGTGCTCGCCTTTTCTCTGGGTTTTGCCGCGGGCATTATGCTGCTTATCTCCCTGATGGAGATGCTACCCGCCGCACTGGCTGCAAAAGGAATGTCACCCGTACTTGGCTACGGGATGTTTATCGTAGGCTTACTGGGCTATTTTGGTCTGGATCGTTTGCTGCCGCACGCCCATCCTCAGGATCTCGTGCAAAAAACAACACAACCTTTACCCGGTTCTATTAAACGCACCGCCATTTTGCTCACGCTTGGCATTAGTCTGCACAATTTCCCGGAAGGGGTCGCGACGTTTGTTACTGCCAGCAGCAACCTTGAGCTGGGTTTTGGTATCGCTCTCGCCGTGGCATTGCATAATATTCCTGAAGGTTTGGCCGTTGCCGGACCCGTGTACGCTGCAACCGGTTCGAAACGTACCGCGATATTTTGGGCCGGGATCTCCGGTATGGCGGAAATACTCGGCGGCGTACTGGCATGGTTAATTTTGGGGAGTTTAATTTCACCGGTGGTCATGGCGGCAATTATGGCGGCTGTTGCCGGAATTATGGTCGCACTGTCCGTCGATGAACTGATGCCGCTGGCAAAAGAAATCGACCCAAATAATAACCCCAGCTATGGTGTACTCTGCGGAATGTCGGTGATGGGACTCAGCCTTGTCATCCTGCAATCAATGGGCATCGGATAATACAGACGGCGGATGCTGTCCTGCCCTGCAGGCCATCCGCCTCTACAACAGCAAAGCGACAGGGATTATTCATGCTCCCTGACCGTACCAGCCTCTTCGTTCGTACGGCGGAAGAGTTTGTTACGCGCCTCAAGCAACGCATCTCGGTCTTGTCGAAACGCGCGGCAATAACGCTTCATATGACAATAATAACCAATAGCAACGAGTGCAATTAATACCATCCAATACCAGGCAATAAACATTCTTTTACCCTTAAAATTTAACATCATTAAACATTTAACGTTAAAAGTTCACATGTCCTTATTTCAACCTACCACTATAGTGGCACATTACAGAAACAAATAGATGATTTCGATCATATAAACCAACGGATAGAGCCAATTGAAAAACGTGCATTCAAAATAAAACAATACAGAACCTGCAATCATCTATAAATAACATTAATTATAATAAGTACATTCCAAACTTACTTTATTTAATTAAATCAACACACTAGGAGTTGATAACAAACACACCTAAAACAATAAACACATTTACTTATCACAAAGATTTAGCCATATTCTTATATGGTAAAAAATACAAAAATAGCGCATGCGGAATATATTATATGTCGATAAAATATAAAGCAGTATATCCTCGTTAAAGGATACCGTTCGTCCGGGCAAAGCTAAATAGGCGGGCCGTAATAACAAAAAACCGAAGCCAGAAAACTGACTTCGGTTTTTTATTGCCACCGCAACTGGCGCGGTAAAGCGTGTGCTATCAGCTGGCTTTACGTTCGTGCGCCTGACGGTAAGCGACTAAATCTTCGATCGTGACCACAGCCATATTATGCTTGCCTGCAAATTCGATGCACGCTGGCGCACGCGCCATGGTGCCATCATCATTGGTCAGCTCACACAGTACACCAGCCGGTTTAAAACCTGCCAGCGTCATCAGATCGATGGTTGCTTCAGTATGACCACCGCGGGTCAACACGCCGCCAGCCTGAGCACGCAGCGGGAAAACGTGTCCCGGACGGTTCAGATCGGAAGGTTTAGCGCCGTCTTTAACTGCCGCGCGAACCGTGGTAACACGGTCAGCGGCAGAAACACCGGTAGTTACGCCTTCAGCGGCCTCAATGGTCACGGTAAAGCCAGTGCCGTAAGCGCTGGTGTTATTTTCCACCATCATTGGCAGATCGAGCTGCTTGCGTCGATCTTCAGTGATGCACAGGCAAACAATACCGCTACCGTGACGGATGGTAAGTGCCATCTGTTCAACGGTCATGGTTTCTGCCGGGAAAACCATATCGCCTTCGTTTTCACGATCTTCGTCGTCAAGCACCATCACACCGCGTCCTTCACGCAGCGCAGACAGCGCAAGTTCAACACGTTCGAAAGGCGTACCAAAAGAGGAAAGTAGCGTCTGATTCATGGTAAAAAAACCTCACTAAAATTATGGTTACCAGAATCAGGGCAGTCTTAGGAGTACCGTCTAAGCGGCAAAAAATAACGTGAGCGGGTCCATGCCCGACTGGATCGTTACTCTCTCCCATCCGGACTCTAACCGTCGGCCCCGGAATTACACCGGATCTGCTGACCTTTTCGCGTTAACGAAAAGCGCTCGCGGGCTTTCAACATCAGTTGATTTACCGCCGGTGGGGAATTTCGCCCCGCCCTGAGAATAAGCTAGTTAACTATAACGCTATTGATTACCTTCATCAACGCCTTTGCTTGACTTCACTTCACACAATTCTGGTTTATGCCGCTGCCAGTTCGCACTACAATAGGCAGCAACACGTACCAGTTCAGGGAAACCACCATGATTGACCCGAAAAAAATTGAGCAGATTGCTCGTCAGGTCCACGAGTCGATGCCGAAAGGGATCCGCGAGTTTGGGGAAGACGTCGAGAAAAAGATTCGCCAAACGCTGCAGTCACAGCTGACGCGCCTGGATCTGGTAAGCCGCGAAGAGTTTGATGTACAAACCCAGGTTTTGCTGCGCACCCGCGAAAAGCTCGCGCTGCTTGAGCAACGCCTGACCGAGCTGGAAGCGCGCGAGAAACCGGCTGAAGTGAAGCCTGCGCCTGCTATCCCGCCCGTCGATCCGCAAGCGTAAAAACGACAACGGGCCGCAAGGCCCGTTTATCTGTTAGTGTTCCAGTTCTAATTTTTTCGCCTCAGTTGCCTGCTGGCAATACAGCGCGTAGCGTTTGCAAAACCAACTGCGGTGCTCCTCATCCATGTTGCCGGTTACGGCCTGGATATCAACAGGGTGCCCCTCAGCCTGCATCCTGGCAAAACTCCGGGCCAGGAAATCGAAATTGTTCAGTGAATACATATTGCTGTTCATGAGCATACCCTCCAGTTATTGAATATCTGTTAAGGCCATATGCTTTTTCTGATTTCAGTATTTCCCTATACAGAAAGTTGTTCTGTACATAATGTGCGCAAATTGAGAGCTATGCTTCACACTTTCCTACGAAATCTGAGAGGGGGAGATGTCTTTTTTCGGATGTAAGGAACCTGCAGAACTTCAGGCTCCGCTGATTGATTCGCTGTTAAATGAGATTGGTTTGTCCGGCGGTTCGCTTCACGCCCTGGCTGAGCCGCTGAAAAACAGTCCACAGCCTGTGGAGAAAACTGAAGCATAAGAGACAGAAATGCCGGATAAGGTGTTTATACCGCTATCCGGCAATCGACCAGACTATGACTTATCGCTGTCTTTCTGGATCTTTTTGATGATATTGGTCGTTGAGCAGCCGTCTTCGAAGTTCAGCACCAGCACTTCACCGCCGTTCGCCCATACCTCTTCGCTACCCGCAATTTGTTCCGGCTTGTAGTCACCACCTTTTACCAGCAGATCCGGCAGGACACCTGCGATCAGTCGCTGTGGGGTATCTTCTTCAAAAGAGACCACCCAGTCGACGGACTCCAGCGCACCCAGTACGATCATACGCTGCTCGAGAGGGTTGACCGGGCGCGTTTCACCTTTCAGACGTTTGGTGGATGCGTCGCTGTTTACCGCCACGATCAGACGATCGCCCAGCTTGCGCGCATTCGCCAGATAAGAGACGTGGCCCGCGTGCAGGATGTCGAAAACACCATTGGTCATGACCACCTTCTCACCGCGCTTGCGCGCACTGGCCACGGCTTGTTTCAGCTCGGCTTCTGTCATCACACCAAAACCGGTATCCGCACGACCGCGCACGGCGTTTTCCAGTTCGATAGGCGAAACGGTGGACGTCCCCAGCTTACCCACTACCACGCCCGCCGCAGCGTTAGCAAAATAACACGCTTCTTCCAGTGAGTTATCCGCCGCCAGCGTTGCCGCCAGCACGCCAATAACCGTATCGCCGGCACCGGTCACGTCATACACTTCCTGCGCCTGGGTCGGCATATGCAGCGGTGCTTTGCCCGGCTGCAGCAGCGTCATGCCCTGCTCGGAACGGGTGATCAACAGCGCGGAAAGATCGAAATCCGCAATCACCTTCATGCCGCGTTCAACCAGTTCCTCTTCGCTTTTGCACTTACCGGCAACCGCTTCAAACTCGGAAAGATTTGGTGTCAGCAGCGTCGCACCGCGATAGCGTTCAAAATCAGTGCCTTTCGGATCGATAAGCACCGGTACGCCAGCCTTTCGTGCCAGCGCAATCATCTGCTGCACGCTGGCCAGCGCGCCTTTGGCGTAGTCAGACAGTACCAGAGCACCGATAGAACCCAGCGCCTGGTTAATACGATCGTGCAGCGGCTGTGGATCTACGCCTTCGAAACCTTCCTCGAAGTCCAGACGGATCAGCTGCTGGTTGCGTGAGAGTACGCGCAGTTTGGTGATCGTTGGGTGCGTCGGCACCGAAACGAAGTCACATTTCACATTCACGTCCGCCAGCGTTTTACTCAGCGCACGTGCCGCATCATCAATACCAGTCAACCCTACCAGACGGGAATTTGCGCCCAGAGAGGCAATGTTCATCGCCACGTTTGCCGCGCCGCCGGGACGTTCTTCAATGGTATCCACTTTGACTACCGGAACTGGGGCTTCTGGTGAAATACGGCTAGTAGGCCCGTACCAGTAGCGATCCAGCATCACATCACCGACAACCATGACTCCTGCACGTTCAAACTCTGGCAGCGTTACTTTCATTCCTGTCTCCTGAGAGATTCTCTGAGGGTCTTAAAATTTGCGCGCGATCATAGCACACTTCACTCGGCAACCAGCCACTTCTGCCAGCTGTCACGCACCAGCGCGCGCTCAGCGCTGAAGCACTCCGGCGCCACATGGCCCGGAAGTTCCTGCAAAGCAAGATGATGAAGTTCATCACGCAGCGTAGTATAGGCGCGGGTCAGCGCCAGGGCTTCTTGCTCTTCCATAATGTCGTTTTGTGCCAGTAATTCCAGAATGCGCACGTTATCTGACCAGCGCGTCAGTTTCGGTTTTTCATGGGCATAGCGCAGCACCAGATATTGAGTAATAAACTCAATGTCGGTGATCCCGCCTTCATCTGCTTTGATATCAAAGCGATCGCGATGCTTATTACCCAAATGAGCACGCATTTTCTCGCGCATTTCACGCACGTCGGTCTGCAACGTTTTTCCGTCACGAGCGAGCGTCATGATATCGCGACGCACCGCGTCAAACTGAGAGGTCAGCTGCGGGTCGCCATACACCACCCGAGCACGCACCAGCGCCTGATGCTCCCATGTCCAGGCTTCGTTGCGCTGGTAATCGGCGAAAGCCTCGGTTGATGTCACCAGCATGCCTGCGGCACCGGATGGGCGCAGCCGCGCATCCACCTCATATAAAATGCCGGAAGACGTGCGGGTACTGAAAAGGTGCATGATGCGCTGTGACAGACGCAGATAGAACTGCCGCCCGTCAATTTCACGCTCGCCGTCAGTCATCACGTCCATCGGACAATCGTGCAGGAAGATCAAATCAAGATCGGAGCTGTAGCCCAGCTCCCAACCGCCCAGCTTGCCGTAACCGACAACGGCGAAACCGCGGCCCTCGCGATCGCCAAGGTGCGTTGGTTGCCCGTAGCGGGCGACCATTTGCGTCCACGCCTGCTGAACCACGGCATCGATAATGGCTTCGGCCAGCCAGGTTAAGTGGTCGCTCACCTTCATCACTGGCAGCGTCCCGGCGATATCGGCCGCCGCAATACGCAGCAGTTGAGTTTGCTTGAACTGACGCAACGCTTCCAGTTGCTGTTCTTCGTCATCCTCCGGCACACGCAGCAGATACTGACGTAGCTCATCACGGTAGGCATCGGTTGCGGTGGGCTGATACAGGGTGTTCGGATCCAGCAACTCGTCCAGCAGCAGCGGATAGCACGCCAACTGGCTGGCGACCATCGGCGAGGCGGCGCACAGCGAAATCAGGTGCTTCAGCGCGCCAGGGAATTCACTCAACAGCTCCAGATAGGTCGTACGGGTGACAATGCCCACCAGCAGCGGAGTAATACGCGACAGCGGCACCGAGGCATCAGCGCGGGAGCAAACATCGCTCAGCAAGTGCGGCATCAAATGATCCAGCACCTGGCGTCCACGTGGGCCGATGGTGCGCTTATCCAGCTCTTTACGGAAATCGGCGATCAGAGTCAGCACGCGGCGCTGATCGTCTTCCGCAAGATGCGCCAGCACTGGCGTGGTGTCATCTTCCTGCAAAGCATCCTGCCACAGTTCGCGCCACTGTTCCGACAAAGACTCTTCCTGGGTTTCGGTTTCATCATCACCGATTAACTCATTGAACACCCGACGCACGTTGCCCATGTGAACGTTCAGGACAGCCGTCAACTGCGACCAGTCATCCGCACCCATGGCCCATGCCAGACGCGCGCGATTTAGCTCATCGCCCGGCAGCGTCTGGGTCTGTTCATCGTTGATGCTCTGCAGCAGGTTTTCCAGACGACGTAAAAAGAGATAGGCACTTCGTAAATGCTCCGCATCGGTATCAGACAGTAGATGCAGCGCGTTGATGGCGCTGAGCGTAGGTAACAGCGCGCGGGATTGTAGCGATGGCTCACGCCCGCCGCGAATCAGTTGGAAGACCTGAACGATAAATTCGATTTCACGAATACCGCCCGCCCCCAACTTGATATTGTCTTTCAGACCACGGCGGCGGACTTCACGGGCAATCATCCCTTTCATGTTACGCAGCGACTGGATCACGCTGAAATCGATATAACGACGAAAAACAAAAGGCCGCAGCATGGCGCGCAGTTCAGCGACGTAAGTACCGTCAGCATCCCCCATAATACGCGCCTTAACCATCGCGTAGCGTTCCCAGTCACGTCCTTGCTCCTGGTAATAATCCTCCAGCGCCGAGAAGCTCAGCACCAGCGGACCGCTGTCACCAAACGGGCGTAAACGCATATCCACCCGATAGACAAATCCATCCATAGTCGGCTGATCCAACACTTTAATCAGCCGTTGGCCCATACGGGTAAAGAACTGCGCGTTATCCAGCTCACGCCGTCCGCCCTGCGTCGTTCCGTGTTCTGGCCAGGCAAAAATCAGGTCGATGTCGGAGGAAAAGTTAAGCTCGCCGCCGCCCAGTTTTCCCATCCCTAAAATCAGCAGCGGCTGCGGGACACCGTCAGGGTTGCACGGCGTTCCCCACTCACGACAGCAGGCGTCATACAGCCAGTCTCGTGCAGCGATAATCAGCGTTTCAGCCAGATGGCTTAACTGCTGCAAAATGCTCTCTTCCGTCACCAGCGACAGCGTCTGCGCCCAGGCAATTCGCACCATGATGCGACGGCGAAACAGGCGCAGCTCACGCATCAGCGCCGCTTCATCACCGACGTCAGCTAATGCTTGCTGCAACCAGACGCCATAGTGCTGCCATTCATCCGCCAGCGGCGGTTCGCTTTCCAGCTCTGCCAGCCACTCGGGATGGGCAATCACGCTGTCGCGAACAAAATCACTGAATGTGAGCACTGACTTCGCCTGCAGGCTGAGTGACGCTTCAGGTATTGCTGCTGGCAGCCGATCAACAACGGTCGGCCAGTACTGTTGTAACGGTGAAGAGAGCTGCTGCATTTACGGGTTATCCTTTAAATGATGCCGGATAGTGGCGTTTCGCCTTATCCGGCCTACAAGACATTTAAGCCCATCGCGTAGGCCTGATAAAGGCATCCTGATCTCGGTCCTGATTATCGTTTACCGCTGTGCAGCCAGAACGGCTCCTCAGAGATCGCTTCATTACGATAATGTTCAATTTCAATATGTTGGCGCGTCATGATGGCATGACGTAAACCCTGCCAGGTCGCAATCCATTCCGATGCCACCTTCTCATCGTAATAGCCTGCCAGCATCAGAATACTGTCAATGTTTCGCGTCAGGCGCGGGATTTGGTCGGCATATTGATCGCCCAATGGCTGACCAAACACCGTTTTCAGTTCAGCCGCATGACGTGAAAGATGGGTATCAGAGAAACGCTTGAAGGAGTCGGCGATTTTGGCCTGCGCTTTCGCATCGAGGAACGGTTGCCACCCTTTAGTCACCAACCACTCGGTGAGTGCCAGTTTTGCCATTGCCGTTTGCGGGTTGTAAACCGCAGATACCGCAGAAGTTTCAGCGGCAATAATCGCTTCCGACTGGGTCAGCAAATCACGTAAGTGAGCGCTCGCTTTACGTGGAACATTCCCGCCAAACAGCATCAGGATGTGGCGTACCAGCCCCATCGCCGCCAACACTTCCGATTTGGCGCCTTTTACGCCGCGAACCCATAACTCCTCATGGTACTGCCATTGCGACAATGCTAGTTCCAGCGCGGCTTCAAGCCCCTGCTCAATGCTGGCCTTGGCCGGGACTTTCAGAATACGCGTCGGCTTCAGCTCGCGTGGGGCATTCCCCTGCGCCAGATGATAACCCCGTGCCGCCTTACTCAGGCCACCCAGGCGTAAACCCTCCTCGGCAACCAGCTGATTTGCCAACTTCAACACCGCACGGGGATCGCCGCTGACCAGTTCCAGTTCAAGCTCACAGAGCGGTTCAGCGAACTCTCCGGCCTTCACTTCACCCAGATCGAGGGCGAGTTCAATCTGGCTACCGTCAACCTCAAGCAGCCATTTCTCACGGTTAAAATCAGTGCTGAACAGCGGTTGTAGCTGAGAGGCGAGATCGGCTGGCAGTTCGCCATTTGGCCAGACTTCGGCTGGAAGCAGCGCAAGATCCAGTTCTGGCTCGCTCAACGCAACATTATACTCTGGTCGCTGATGCAACCCCCCCGTGACCCGTCCGGCAATTTTCAGGGTCATTTCATAACGACCGTTCTCACCGCGAATACGCAGCCCCATATCATGGCTACGCAACCACCCATCCGGCGTTTCATAGTAGATATTCAGCAACTGGCTGGGCGCATGATGCTCTCCCCCCAGCGTATTCAGACGTTCGCGCAATGCATCAACAGCATCATTATTGACAATAAATTTTAATTCGATTTCCTGGGTCATGATCTTGTACTTATGGGTTATGTCACAGTTGAGAAAACAGACTGCGAACTAAGTGCGTTCTTGATTGTCAGTAGATAGTATTTTGCGCCAAATTGCCATGCAACGAGCAATTTGACGGGCGTAAAAGTTTCGAGTGGTGGCAAAAAGGACACAGATGATTCCGATTGATGTTGAATGCTTTGCGTAGAGACACTGATGCCACTACTATCGTTCCACTTTCTATGACAATAACGACAGCCTGATGCCAAAATTACGCCTGATTGGATTAACTTTACTCGCACTTAGCGCCACTGCCGTCACCCATGCAGAGGAAAAGCGCTATGTCTCTGATGAACTGAACACCTGGGTCCGCAGCGGTCCGGGAGATAATTATCGCCTCGTGGGTACGGTTAACGCCGGCGAGGAAGTCATTCTGTTACAGACCGATGCCAGCACCAACTACGCCCAGGTAAAAGACAGTACCGGACGTACAGCCTGGATCCCGCTGAAAGAGCTGAACAGCACGCCAAGCCTGCGTACCCGCGTTCCGGACCTGGAAAACCAGGTAAAAACACTGACCGATAAGCTCAATAATATTGATACCACCTGGAACCAGCGTACCGCCGATATGCAGCAAAAAGTGGCGCAAAGCGACAGTGTGATCAATGGGTTGAAAGAAGAAAACCAGAAGCTAAAAAACGAGCTGATTGTGGCGCAGAAAAAGGTCAGTGCCGCGAATTTGCAGCTTGATGACAAGCAGCGCACCATCATCATGCAGTGGTTTATGTATGGCGGCGGCGTACTGGGACTGGGTCTGTTGCTCGGTCTGGTTCTGCCACACATGATCCCAACCCGTAAACGCAAAGATCGCTGGATGAACTGAATCGCCTTCTCCGCCACACTGACATATGATTAAGGGATAATTTTTTTCAAAAGGAAAGTGGCGTGAAGATTTATCTGGTCGGTGGAGCTGTTCGGGATGCGTTATTAGGGCTACCGGTTAAAGATAAAGATTGGGTTGTCGTCGGCGCCACGCCGCAAGAGATGCTCGACGCGGGCTACCAGCAGGTAGGCCGCGATTTTCCTGTTTTTCTCCATCCGCAAACACGCGAAGAATATGCGTTGGCGCGAACCGAACGAAAATCAGGTTCAGGCTACACCGGATTTACCTGCTATGCCGCAGCAGACGTAACGCTGGAAGCCGATCTCCAGCGCCGCGACCTGACGATCAACGCGCTGGCCCGCGATGATGACGGCGAGATTATCGACCCGTATAACGGGCGTCGCGATCTGGAAAATCGTCTACTGCGCCATGTTTCCCCTGCTTTTAGCGAAGATCCGCTGCGCGTACTGCGCGTGGCGCGCTTTGCCGCGCGTTATGCACACCTCAGCTTCCGTATCGCCGATGAAACCCTGGCCTTAATGCGCGAGATGACCGCTGCCGGAGAACTGGCACATTTGACGCCGGAACGAGTCTGGAAAGAAACGGAAAATGCGTTAACTACCCGTAATCCACAGGTCTTTTTCCAGGTCCTGCGCAACTGCGGCGCACTGCGCGTTCTGTTCCCGGAAATAGACGCTCTGTTTGGCGTCCCGGCGCCGGCTCAATGGCATCCGGAAATCGACACCGGTATTCACACGCTGATGACGCTGTCGATGGCGGCCATGTTGAGCCCAAACGTAGATATACGTTTTGCCACGCTGTGCCACGATCTTGGCAAGGCTCTGACGCCAAAAGCGCTATGGCCACGTCATCATGGTCACGGCCCGGCGGGTGTCAAATTGGTAGAGCAGTTATGTCAGCGTCTGCGGGTGCCCAATGACATCCGCGATTTAGCCAAACTGGTGGCGGAATTCCACGATCTCATTCATACGTTCCCGATCCTGCAGCCGAAAACTATCGTGAAGTTGTTTGATTCCATCGATGCCTGGCGTAAACCGCAGCGTGTGGAACAAATTGCCCTGACCAGTGAGGCCGACGTCCGGGGTCGCACCGGTTTTGAAGCAGCAGATTACCCGCAAGGTAGGCTGCTGCGGGAGGCCTGGCAAGTCGCACAGACTGTGCCGACGAAAGAGGTCGTTGAAGCAGGATTCAAAGGGCCGGACATTCGCGAGGAGCTGACACGACGTCGCATTGCGGCGGTGGCCAGTTGGAAGGAACAGGGTTGCCCAAAAGTGTAGGCAGTATGTTGCCGGATGCGCTGCGCTTATCCGGCCTACGGGGTCAACATCTCGTTCCGTAGGCCCGGTAAGCATAAGCGCCACCGGGCACACAAAAGTTAGAAGAACACCACGTAAACAGCGGCGGCGACTACAAAACGATAAATCGCAAATGGAATAAACGAGATACGTTTAATCAGCTGCAGGAAGGTTTTGATCGCCACCAGCGCCACGACAAATGCCGTCACGAAGCCCACAGCAAACATTGGAATGTCTGACGCGCTCAGGAACGACCAGCTTTTGTAGAGATCTAACGCCGTGGCACCCATCATCATTGGTACCGCCAGCAGGAATGAGAATTCCGATGCGGCATAGCGGCTCACGCCCATCAGCATACCGCCTGAAATGGTCGCTCCGGAACGGGAAAATCCCGGCCACAGCGCCAGGCACTGGAAGCAGCCAATCATAAACGCCTGGCGATAAGTCATATCATCCAGACCCGGCGCGCGCGGCTCTTTCGGCTTCAGGCATTCTGCGGCTATCAGCAGCACGCCCCCCACCACCAGCGCATACATCACGTTGATCGGGTTAAACAATGATTTGATGGTATCGTGGAAAATCAGTCCCAGTACCACGGCCGGGATCATCCCTAACAGGATATGCCCCAGCGTTAGTCGTCCCTTGCCGGTTCCTTCGTGCGGGGCTTTACCAAAGTGAATGCCAATCAGGCCAAACAAGCGGCGCCAGAACATCACCACAACAGCCAAAATGGAACCCAGTTGAATAACCACTTCAAATGTCTTTGCGGTAGCGCCTTCAAACCCCAGCAGATGGCCAACAATAATCATATGGCCGGTGCTGGATACAGGCAAAAACTCCGTCAATCCCTCGACCACACCCAAAATTGCCGCCACCAGCAGCGAGTGCATATCACTCATCAATTAACCCCTAGATAGAAAACCACGGCAAAAAAGAGCCAACGTTAGGACTCTTTTATACCTGTTAGGTTTAGATATTATTAATTTAATTACTTTCTTTCAGATTATTGCCACGCTCAATGATAACGCCGACGTTTGCCGCTCTCGCCACCGCCCCCGGCTTGCTGAGCTTGATGCGTACCCATGGGGAATTAAAACGGCTAAGCAGGAGGTCTGCCACCTCTTCAGCCACGCGTTCAACCAGCGCAAAACGTCCGCCTTCCACATGGCTGACCACCGTTTGTGCGATATCAGCATAGCTCAGGCAATCGGCAACATCGTCGCTTTTCGCTGATTTGCGGTTATCCCATGCCATTTCGATATCGAACACCAGTTTTTGTTCGATAGTCTGTTCCCAGCCATAAACACCAATAGTGGTGATTACCGAAAGTTGCTCTATAAATACAATATCCATCACGACCTGCCTGCTTTTTGGCTAACCCGGATACCACTTCCGGTGAAATATGCGTATTATCCACGGAAGTAGTGTTTTACACGACATTTTCAAAACGGAACAGCTTATGAGTGCAATCGCGCCTGGAATGATTATCTTCGCGTACCTCTGCGGCTCAATTTCCAGTGCTATTCTGGTATGCCGCCTCGCTGGATTGCCGGACCCACGTGATAGCGGTTCTGGAAATCCGGGCGCGACAAACGTATTGCGAATTGGTGGCAAAGGAGCCGCCGTCGCCGTGCTGATTTTTGACGTCCTGAAGGGTATGTTACCCGTGTGGGGTGCATACGCGCTAGGCGTTAGTCCTTTCTGGTTGGGCTTGATTGCTATCGCCGCCTGCCTAGGACACATCTGGCCGGTGTTCTTCGGTTTTAAAGGTGGGAAAGGCGTCGCCACCGCCTTTGGCGCCATTGCGCCGATTGGCTGGGATTTAACCGGCGTCATGGCGGGCACCTGGTTGCTGACCATCTTGCTGAGCGGTTATTCCTCATTAGGGGCCATCGTCAGCGCCCTGATAGCCCCATTCTATGTCTGGTGGTTCAAACCCCAGTTCACCTTCCCGGTATCCATGCTGTCGTGCTTAATTCTGCTGCGCCATCATGACAACATCCAACGTCTGTGGCGTCGACAGGAGCCGAAGATCTGGACCAAGCTGAAGAAAAAGCGCGAAAAAGATCCCGAGTGACGGTGCTGCCGGATGATGATGCGACGGTGTCTTATCCGGCTTACAGGATCTGATACCCGTCAACCGGCTTACCCAACCGCTGCTGGCACCACGTTGCCAGAAACTCTACGCACACCCGTAGCTTTACGCTGCGATACAATGGCTCCTGATACACTGCCCAGATATTGGCGCTCTGCGCATATTCTGGCAGCACGCGAACCAGTTCACCGCTGAGCAGAAACGGCTGTACGTCCCACTCAGAACGCAGCATGATCCCTTTTCCCTGTAACGCCCACTGCAACACAATCTCGCCGCTGTTAGAAGAAAGATGCCCCGCCACCTTGACCGATTTTTTCTCATGCCCATTATCAAGTTCCCAAACCCCGTGCGTCATATCGCGCTCTTTGGTAACCAGGCAATCATGGCGGCTTAATTCCTGTAACGTCTTTGGATCCCCGTATTCTCGTAAATATGTCGGTGCAGCACACAATATTCTTTTATTTTTCGTTAACAAATGTGCAATATAATAATCGGGAATTTCATCATTAATACGAATATCCAGATCGATATTATCCTGCGCTAAATCAATTTGCCGATCGTACAGTTCAAAATGCACCTGTAATTCAGGATAGCTATGCATCAATTCGGTAATCGCTGGAGCGATATAACTGCGCCCAAACCCAAAGCTACAACCAATACGGATCATCCCTTCCGGACGCGTTTTGATTTGCGTGACGTCATCCACCAGATGCTGATAGCGGGCGAGTATCTCCTGCGCATGTTCATAGCACCGCTGACCGCTTTCCGTTAACGCCACGCCGCGTGCGGAGCGGTTAAGCAGCGTGGCCCCTAGCGTAGCCTCCAGAATCTGAATGCGTTTTGTCACAAACGCTGGCGTCTGCCCAAGGGTCGCTGCCGCCGCGCTAAAGCTGCCGCTATGCACAATTTCAACCAGCACCTGCAGGTCTTTCGCCAGGGGATAGGTGTTCAGCATGTTCAGGATATCCGTGAGGGTGTGAATCGCAGTGTAATTCCCCTGGACATAATAAACCCTGCCTTTGCGCAATTTTTATTATCTTAAGCGGGCATCATTCACGAACTGTTAATTGGTTATTCACAGCGCTAAAAAATATAAAACCACATTTTTAGTGGTAGTTTGTCCGGGAGAATTTATTTCCAGATAAATAAAAGAACTGGAGTTGACATGATGAGCCATCAAAATAACCAACATGCGATAAATACGCTGACTAACATTGTCGCTGATTTTACCGCCATGATTTCTACCCGTATGCCCGACGATGTCGTAGATAAATTAAAACAGCTACGCGAAGGCGAAACCTCGCCGATGGGTAAAATTATCTACCACACCATGTTTGACAACATGCAGAAGGCGATCGACCTGAATCGCCCGGCGTGTCAGGACACCGGTGAAATCATGTTCTTTGTGAAGGTCGGTTCCCGTTTTCCACTGCTGGGCGAACTGCAAAGCATCCTTAAGCAGGCCGTTGAAGACGCCACCGTGAAAGCGCCGCTACGCCACAATGCGGTAGAGATTTTTGACGAGGTAAACACCGGTAAAAATACCGGTACCGGCGTGCCATGGGTCACCTGGGACATCATCCCCGACGCTGATGACGCAGAAATTGAAGTCTATATGGCGGGCGGTGGCTGTACGCTGCCGGGGCGTTCCAAAGTGTTAATGCCTTCCGAAGGCTACGAAGGTGTCGTGAAGTTTGTTTTTGAGAATATCTCCACGCTAGCAGTAAACGCCTGCCCACCGGTGCTGGTCGGCGTAGGTATTGCGACCTCCGTTGAAACCGCCGCCGTGCTGTCACGCAAAGCCGTACTGCGCCCGATTGGCTCACGCCATCCCAATCCCAAAGCTGCCGAGCTGGAACTGCGTCTCGAGGAAGGACTTAACCGTCTGGGTATTGGCCCACAGGGGCTAACGGGTAACAGCTCCGTGATGGGCGTACATATCGAATCTGCCGCACGCCACCCGTCGACTATCGGCGTGGCCGTTTCTACCGGCTGCTGGGCGCACCGTCGCGGCACGCTGCGGGTTCATGCCGATCTCTCCTTCGAAAATTTGTCTCACACCCGGAGCGCGTTATGAAAAAGATCCTGACAACCCCGATCAAAGCCGAAGATCTGGCAGACATTCGCGTCGGCGATGTCATTTACCTGACCGGTACGCTGGTGACCTGTCGCGACGTGTGTCACCGCCGTTTGATCGAACTCAAGCGCCCGATCCCGTACGATCTAAACGGTAAAGCCATTTTTCACGCGGACCCGATCGTGCGTAAGAACGGGGAAAAATGGGAGATGGTCTCCGTCGGCCCAACCACCAGCATGCGTATGGAAGCCTTTGAGAAAGAGTTCATCGAGCAAACCGGCGTCAAACTGGTGGTCGGCAAAGGCGGCATGGGACCGTTGACCGAAGAAGGGTGTAAGCAATTCAAAGCACTGCACGTGATCTTCCCTGCTGGCTGCGCGGTTGTTGCCGCCACGCAGGTTGAAGAAATTGAAGAAGTGCACTGGACGGAATTGGGCATGCCGGAATCCCTGTGGGTGTGCCGGGTTAAAGAGTTCGGCCCGCTGATTGTTTCCATCGATACCCATGGCAACAACCTGATCGCCGAAAACAAAAAGCTGTTCGCTGAACGTCGCGACCCGATCGTCGAAGAAATCTGCGAGCACGTGCACTACATCAAATAACCCTCCCGGAGAGGCGCATACCTCTCCCCCTTTCGCAGGGATACAACAATGGCACCTTTAGCTGGTTGGTGGCGATACCTGGCTCCGCTGGTGGTCATCGCCATTATTGCTGTTTTGCCCGTTCCTGGCGGTCTTGAAAGCCACACCTGGCTCTATTTTGCCGTCTTTACCGGGGTCATCGTCGGACTTATCCTGGAACCTGTTCCCGGTGCGGTAGTGGCGATGATTGGTATTTCTATCATTGCCGTGCTGTCGCCGTGGCTGTTGTTCAGCCCTGAGCAACTCGCCCAGGACGGATTTAAATTTACCGCCAAATCGTTATCATGGGCTGTGTCGGGGTTTTCTAACTCGGTTATCTGGCTGATTTTCGCCGCCTTTATGTTCGGTACCGGTTACGAGAAAACGGGTCTGGGTCGGCGTATCGCGCTGATGCTGGTAAAGAAGATGGGGCATCGCACGCTGTTTCTCGGCTATGCGGTGATGTTCTCCGAACTGATCCTTGCCCCCGTGACACCGTCTAATTCCGCACGCGGCGCAGGCATTATCTACCCAATCATTCGTAACCTGCCGCCGCTGTACCACTCTCAACCCAACGATCCCAGCGCCCGCTCCATTGGCTCTTACATTATGTGGATGGGGATCGTCGCCGACTGCGTCACCAGCGCTATTTTTTTAACGGCGATGGCACCAAATCTGCTGCTAATTGGCCTGATGAAAGGCGCTTCCCATACAGCGTTAAGCTGGGGTGACTGGTTCTTAGGCATGCTGCCGCTGAGCATTTTACTGGTGTTGATCGTGCCCTGGCTGGCCTACGTGCTGTACCCACCGGTGCAGAAATCTGGCGATCAGGTCCCGCGCTGGGCGGAAACCGAGCTGAAGGCGATGGGGCCACTGTGCGCGCGTGAGAAAAAGATGCTGGTATTGATGGTGGGAGCGCTGGTGCTGTGGATCTTTGGCGGTGACTATATTGATGCCGCAATGGTCGGCTACAGCGTGGTGGCGTTGATGCTGGTACTGCGCATCATTTGCTGGGATGACATTGTCAGTAATAAAGCGGCATGGAACGTCTTTTTCTGGCTGGCTTCGCTGATTACCCTTGCCACCGGGCTGAACAATACTGGCTTTATCTCCTGGTTCGGCAAACTGCTGGCAAACGGACTCAGCGGCTACTCGCCGATAATGGTAATGGTGGCGTTGATCGTGGTGTTCTATCTGTTGCGTTATTTCTTTGCCAGCGCCACGGCCTATACCTCTGCCCTCGCGCCAATGATGATTGCAGCCGCGTTGGCGATGCCGGACATCCCGCTGCCGGTATTCTGCCTGATGGTCGGTGCCGCCATTGGTCTGGGCAGCATTTTGACCCCGTACGCTACCGGACCAAGCCCGATCTACTACGGCAGCGGCTACTTGCCGACAGCCGATTACTGGCGACTGGGCGCCATCTTCGGCCTGATATTCCTCGTCCTGCTGGTGATAACCGGCCTGCTGTGGATGCCTCTGGTTTTACTGTAAATCCCGCCGGGGCGGCGTAGAGTCGCCCCCTTTCCCTACGCATCTCACCAGTCAGCTCCCGGTGCGCTTACGCCGCCGGTAACTCCGCCAACGGCCAGCGTGGACGCACGGTGACACCAAGGTCTGCCGTTGCTCCGGATTTAAAACGCACCATACCCGCATAGGCGATCATCGCCCCGTTATCGGTACAAAATTCCGGGCGCGCATAGAACACTTCGCCACGGCGTTTTTGCATCATTTCCGCAAGCGCGGCCCGCAGGGTACGGTTAGCGCTCACGCCCCCCGCCATCACCAGACGCTTAAAACCGGTTTGATCCAGCGCGCGTTTGCACTTGATCATCAGCGTATCGACCACCGCATCTTCAAATGCACGGGCGATATCCGCACGGGTCTGATCGTCGTTTTCGTTATTACGAATGGTATTTGCGGCAAACGTTTTCAAGCCTGAGAAGCTGAAATCCAGCCCCGGACGATCGGTCATCGGGCGCGGGAAGACAAAACGCTTTTCCACGCCCTGAGACGCCAGCTTAGACAGCATCGGGCCACCTGGATAATCCAGCCCCAGCAGTTTGGCCGTTTTATCGAACGCTTCACCGGCCGCATCGTCAATCGATTCGCCCAGCAACTCATACTGTCCAATACCGGTGACGCTAATCAGCTGCGTGTGTCCGCCAGAAACCAGCAGCGCTACAAAAGGATATTCCGGCGGATTATCTTCCAGCATCGGTGCCAGCAAATGGCCTTCCATATGGTGTACAGGAATGGCCGGAACATTCCAGGCGAACGCCAGAGAACGCCCTACGGTCGCCCCCACCAGCAGCGCACCGACCAGACCCGGTCCTGCGGTATAGGCCACCGCATCAATATCTTTTGCCGTTAACCCTGCTTCAATCAGCGCCGCCTGAATCAACGGTACGGTTTTACGCACGTGATCGCGCGAAGCCAATTCAGGCACTACTCCACCGTAGTCAGCGTGCAATTTCACCTGACTATACAATTGGTTGGCTAAAAGACCTTTTTCATCGTCGTAAATGGCGATGCCGGTTTCATCGCAGGATGTTTCAATTCCCAGTACACGCATGACTTGTTTTACCTCGCTCTAATACCGCGCAGTGTAGGTCGAATGCGGGTTGATGTAAAACTTTGTTCGCCCAAGGAAGAACCCTCGTGTATACTCCTCACCCTTATAAAAGTCCCTTTCAAAATCGCGTCGGTGCTTTACAAAGCAGCAGCAATTGCAGTAAAATTCCGCACCATTTTGAAATAAGCTGGCGTAGATGCCAGCGGCAAACCGAATTTATAAAGGTGAGAGTTACATGCCGGTAATTAAAGTACGTGAAAACGAGCCGTTCGACGTAGCACTGCGTCGCTTCAAGCGTTCCTGCGAGAAAGCAGGTGTTCTGGCGGAAGTTCGTCGTCGTGAGTTCTATGAAAAACCGACTACCGAACGTAAGCGCGCTAAAGCTTCTGCTGTGAAACGTCACGCGAAGAAACTGGCTCGCGAAAACGCACGCCGCACTCGTCTGTACTAATCTATTGGGAGTTAAGGCTCTCAATTCAGACTGAGTTGTAGTTGTAAGGCCGTGCTTCCGGAAGGAATGCGCGGCTTATTTTCGTTTATACATCAGTAACTACACAAAATCATTCACACTGTATCAAGACGGCAAGTGAGTGAATCCCCGGAGCTTACTTAAGTAAGTGACAGGGGTGAGCGAGCGCAGCCAACGCAGAGACAGTTTGAAGGATGAAGTGTAATAACGGGGCATATGGCTGGACGAATCCCACGTGTATTCATTAATGACCTGCTGGCAAGAACCGACATCGTCGATCTCATCGATGCACGAGTTAAGCTGAAAAAGCAGGGCAAAAATTATCATGCGTGTTGTCCGTTCCATAACGAGAAAACCCCCTCTTTCACCGTAAACGGTGAAAAACAGTTTTATCACTGCTTTGGGTGTGGCGCGCACGGCAACGCCGTCGACTTTCTCATGAACTACGACAAGCTCGAGTTTGTGGAAACCGTCGAAGAACTGGCCGCAATGCACAACCTTGAAGTGCCTTATGAAGCAGGCAACGGCCCCAGTCAGATAGAGCGCCATCAACGGCAAAGCCTCTATCAATTGATGGACGGCCTGAACACTTTTTATCAACAGTCTCTGATACAACCCGCCGCTACCCCTGCGCGCCAGTACCTGGAAAAGCGAGGACTCAGTAGCGACGTGATCGATCGTTTTGCTATTGGTTTTGCCCCCCCCGGTTGGGACAACGTCCTGAAACGGTTTGGCGGCAATCCTGAGAATCGCCAGGCATTGATTGACGCGGGTATGTTGGTGACCAACGATCAGGGACGCAGTTACGATCGCTTCCGTGAGCGAGTGATGTTCCCTATCCGCGACAAACGCGGTCGGGTCATTGGTTTTGGTGGACGCGTGCTGGGCGATGCCCTGCCGAAGTACCTGAACTCCCCGGAAACCGATATTTTCCATAAAGGTCGCCAGCTGTATGGCCTTTATGAAGCCCAGCAGGATAACGCCGATCCGCAGCGCCTGTTAGTGGTTGAAGGCTATATGGATGTGGTGGCGTTGGCCCAATACGGCATTAACTACGCCGTGGCCTCCCTCGGGACGTCAACCACTGCCGATCACATCCAGCTGTTGTTCCGTGCGACGAACCAAGTGATTTGTTGTTACGACGGTGACCGGGCCGGACGCGATGCCGCATGGCGCGCGCTGGAAACTGCACTGCCGTATATGACGGACGGACGCCAGCTGCGCTTTATGTTTTTACCTGACGGTGAAGATCCCGATACGCTGGTGCGTAAAGAAGGGAAAGAAACCTTTGAAGCCCGGATGGAGCAGGCCTTACCGCTCTCCGCGTTTCTGTTTAACAGCCTGTTACCACAGGTAGATTTGAGTACCCCGGACGGACGAGCACAGCTCAGTACGCTGGCCTTGCCGCTGATCACGCAGGTCCCGGGCGAAACGTTGCGCATTTATCTGCGGCAGGAGTTGGGAAACAAGCTCGGCATTCTGGATGACAGCCAGCTTGAACGTTTAATGCCAAAACTGGCAGAAAATGGAGCTTCCCGCCCTGTTCCACAGCTAAAACGTACGACCATGCGTATACTTATAGGGTTACTGGTACAGAACCCAGGTTTAGCCCCGCTGGTGCCGCCGTTAGGCGCTCTGGATCAAAATAAGTTGCCCGGCCTTGGCTTATTCAGAGAACTGGTCAACACTTGTCTGGCCCAGCCAGGTCTGACCACCGGACAACTGTTAGAACACTATCGTGGCACAAATGATGCGGCCACCCTTGAAAAACTGTCGATGTGGGACGATATAGCAGATAAAGATATCGCGGAAAAAACCTTCACCGACTCACTCAACCATATGTTTGATTCGATGCTTGAACTGCGCCAGGAAGAGTTGATAGCTCGTGAGCGCACACATGGTTTAAGCAACGAAGAACGCCGGGAACTCTGGACGCTGAACCAGGAACTGGCCAAGAAATAAGAGAAAGACAAAACAAAGACAAAATCATTCGCGTTGTATCAAGGCAGCAAGTGAACGAACGCCTGGGAGTGTACATAAGTACATGACCAGGAAGAGAGAACGCAGCTAACGCAGAGACAACGTGAAAGATGAAGTATTTAACGGCTTAACTGCCGAATATCGATCGGGAAGCCCCCGACAGCCGCACGGAGAGGCAGCGGCAAAATATAAGTATGCCCTCGTTTTGCCGTTGGCGGTTTTACCGCCCAACACCAATCAAACGAATTAAGTGTGGATACCGTCTTATGGAGCAAAACCCGCAGTCACAGCTGAAGCTACTTGTCCAACGTGGTAAGGAGCAAGGCTATCTGACCTATGCCGAGGTCAATGACCATCTGCCGGAAGATATCGTCGATTCAGATCAAATCGAAGACATCATCCAAATGATCAATGACATGGGTATTCAGGTGATGGAAGAAGCACCGGATGCAGATGATCTGCTGCTTGCTGAAACCTCCAACAGCACCGATGAAGACGCGGAAGAAGCGGCTGCCCAGGTTCTGTCCAGCGTTGAGTCCGAAATCGGTCGTACAACTGACCCGGTGCGCATGTACATGCGTGAAATGGGTACCGTTGAACTGTTAACCCGTGAAGGCGAAATTGACATCGCTAAACGTATCGAAGACGGGATTAACCAGGTTCAATGCTCCGTTGCAGAATACCCGGAAGCCATCACCTATCTGCTCGAGCAGTACGATCGCGTAGAAGCTGAAGAAGCGCGTCTTTCCGACCTGATCACCGGCTTTGTCGATCCGAACGCGGAAGAAGACATGGCACCAACGGCGACGCACGTCGGGTCTGAACTCTCTCAGGAAGAGATGGATGAAGATGAAGACGAAGATGAAGAAGATGACGACGACAGCAGCGATGACGACAACAGCATCGACCCTGAATTAGCGCGCGAGAAATTCGGTGAACTGCGTACTCAGTACGAAATCACCCGCGACACTATCAAAGCGAAAGGCCGCAGCCATGCTGCCGCGCAGGAAGAAATTCAGAAGCTGTCTGAAGTGTTCAAACAGTTCCGCCTGGTGCCGAAGCAGTTCGACTACCTGGTAAACAGCATGCGCGTCATGATGGACCGCGTGCGTACTCAGGAACGTCTGATCATGAAGCTCTGCGTTGAGCAGTGCAAAATGCCGAAGAAAAACTTCATCACCCTGTTCACCGGCAACGAAACCAGCGAAACCTGGTTCAACGCGGCTATCGCGATGAACAAACCGTGGTCTGAAAAACTGCACGACGTGGCAGATGATGTCCACCGCGGCCTGCAGAAACTGCGTCAAATTGAAGAAGAAACCGGCCTGACCATCGAGCAGGTTAAAGACATCAACCGTCGTATGTCCATCGGTGAAGCGAAAGCCCGCCGTGCGAAAAAAGAGATGGTTGAAGCGAACTTGCGTCTGGTTATCTCTATCGCTAAGAAATACACCAACCGCGGTCTGCAATTCCTCGATCTGATTCAGGAAGGCAACATCGGTCTGATGAAAGCGGTAGATAAGTTTGAATACCGTCGTGGTTATAAGTTCTCCACCTATGCAACCTGGTGGATCCGTCAGGCGATCACCCGCTCTATCGCAGATCAGGCGCGTACCATTCGTATTCCGGTGCATATGATTGAGACCATCAACAAGCTCAACCGTATCTCCCGCCAAATGCTGCAAGAGATGGGCCGCGAGCCAACGCCGGAAGAGCTGGCTGAACGCATGCTGATGCCGGAAGACAAGATCCGTAAAGTGCTGAAGATTGCCAAAGAGCCTATCTCCATGGAAACGCCGATCGGCGACGATGAAGATTCGCATCTGGGTGATTTCATCGAGGATACCACCCTCGAGCTGCCGCTGGACTCTGCCACCACCGAGAGCCTGCGTGCCGCAACGCACGACGTTCTGGCTGGCCTGACAGCGCGTGAAGCGAAAGTTCTGCGTATGCGTTTCGGTATCGATATGAACACCGACCACACGCTGGAAGAAGTCGGGAAACAGTTCGACGTTACCCGCGAACGTATCCGTCAGATCGAAGCGAAGGCGCTGCGTAAACTGCGTCACCCGAGCCGTTCTGAGGTGCTGCGTAGCTTCCTCGACGATTAATCTCGCCGTATAAACATCAACGCCACCGCAAGGTGGCGTTTTTTTTCACATCCCACGCATGACCAGCGCGTCATCTAATTCCCGATACGCCGCCACTAACTTATCCAGCGTAATCCGGCTTAACCCACTCGGGTTCGGCAACACCCAGATCTGCGTCGCGCCAATCGTCAGCGTCTGTTTCCCCCACTGTGCACCACGCTGGCTAAAGCCTTGCTCAAATGCCTGTTTTCCCAAAATAGCGAGCGCCGCTGGCTGATAGTCTTCAATCTTCTCAACGAGCTGACGACCACCGCTACGCATCTCCTCGAGCTTCACTTCATTGGCCTGCACCGTCGGCCTGTCGACAAATTTGGTGACGCCACAGCGAAAATCCAGCAGGTGTTGTGCCTCTTCTGGCTTTAGCAGGCGATCGGTAAATCCCGCCTGATGGATGACCTTCCAAAAGCGGTTAGCAGGATGCGCAAAGGGAAAACCTGTACCCGCCGAAGAGAGCCCCGGATTGATGCCGCAAAAAACCACCCGCAGCCCCGGCGCCAGTATGTCCTTAACCATAATCACTCCGCACAATACATCAGGCAACCAGTATAACGGACTGAAAACACATTGTTTATAAAAACAGCATCCGTACGCTTATGGCTGGATTGCAACGCAGAGTTACTTTATAATCCACCGCCACGGCCCCTTAGCTCAGTGGTTAGAGCAGGCGACTCATAATCGCTTGGTCGCTGGTTCAAGCCCAGCAGGGGCCACCAAATAAAACAAGGAGTTAGATGAGAAATCGTCTGACTCCTTTTTCGTTTTATACGAATTGGGTCAGGTAATGGGTCAGGTAAG
>NZ_SZWV01000095.1:0-9814 GCF_005280945.1 Citrobacter sp. wls718 | reverse complement strand
GTCACTGAGTGCGCGGGTTCATCCATACTGACACCCGGTCCCGTATAGTTACCGCCGTAGTGTTTCGCCAGGAACGCGCCCACCAATTGTGATTTACCGCCACCACCAGCTGTAATTGTGGCGCTCGGCTCGTCTGCCCGGTGGCCGACGCTGGCCCCAAACTGGCGGGCTATCACTGGCGCAACAAGACAGGCGCGGGATTGCTTCAGAATGGTATGAGCAGGTTTATCCAGCGGGCGCGGTTTAGCCTGGTATTCACTACCACCATTACCCGCCAGAAATGGTGTCAGTGCAGCCTCAACAATCCCGAGAGCATGCCCATTCCCACCTGGACGTTTTGATGTGCCAGCGGTTACCGTCGGGACGGGTTCGGTAACGGGCTGCCCGGTTGCGCCAGTGCGGAATTTTGTCAGATGTGGAACAGCTAACGCGTAACCGTGGGTTTTAGTAATAGTTTGCAAAGGCTCGTCCAGCTTCTGACCGCGGAAACAGTCGTAACTCGTTTTGGTGCTGGTGTGATTGCACTTCACGATAAACGGCGACGCACTTTCGATAACAAAGCGCTGTATGCCGCGCGCGATCCGCTTCAGAGTGTTCTCCGCCAGCGGTTTTTTGCGGTCGAAGATGGACAGGGTCGGAACATTCCAGTCGATACATTCCGCAGCGGTACGCCATGGCATCAGCCTGCCGCTCTGCACCTCCAGAGACTTAGGATCCCCATGGGTTACAACAGGCCACTGAATAGGGAAACCATCGCAGCGCATAACCATGAAGAAACGTTTGCGGATCGTCGGTGCTCCGTAATCACACGCGCGCAGTTCGCGATAATCAACATCATATCCAAGCCCATCCACCAGCTGTTGCGCCTGCTCGCTACCTCTTTCAATAGACAGAAACTCACAAACCTCTGACAGTGCCGGGTGGTCAGCAGGAATGCCAGTGGACAGCATGCCGACAAATGCATTGAATGTTTCGCCAGTACGGGCAGGATCCGGACGCATTTCATCGGCCAGTAGCGGTCCCCACGTTTTGAACTCTTCCACGTTCTCCAGCATCATCACGCGCGGTCGTTTCGCCAGTGCCCAACGCAGAACAATCCAGGCCAGACCGCGTATCTCTTTTTTCACTGGCTTTGCGCCTTTTGCCTTCGAGAAGTGTCGGCAGTCCGGGCTAAACCATGCCAGGCCGACAGGATTACCGCCAGTGGCAGCTACCGGATCCACGTCAAATACGGATTCACAATAATGCAGTGTGTCCGGGTGGTTCGTCTTGTGCATCGCAATGGCGTTTTCGTCGTGGTTGATCGCAATATCCACGCTGCGCCCGATCGCCAGTTCAATACCCGTTGATGCGCCACCGCCACCAGCAAAGTTATCAACGATAATCTCACGCATGGGTTACCCCCTGCATGCTGCTGACCAGTCCACCAGCAGTAGTAATGATTTCGCTGGTTGGCATGCGCTCAAGCCACAGCTGGTTAATGTTCGCTTTCAGCTTATTCTGCTGCGATGCGTCCAGAGAATCAGCCCCCTCAACCTGGTTGAACACCAGACCAACCTCAAGCGGCCAGATACGCGAATCCACACCAGGTAATGCTGCTGGCGCTACAATAGGTTCTTCTTGCTCTGGCACCATGGTGGCTGGTGGCTGAACCTTTCCCGCGGCAAATTCGACCAGTGACATAAACGCCTTCCCTTTTTCCTCCAGATCGGTACGGCTGATGTAGCTGAAACGCTCGCCGCGCCAGGTCTTGTCGAACAAAGCGATTGCACCAGCAAAGAAAGCACCTGTGGGTTTCTGCTTATCGTCGGCAGGAACAAACCACACAGGGAGATCGAAACCAATGCGACCGCGAATAAACATGATGTGATCGGCGTCTTCCGGCCACCATGTTTCACTTGTCGCCGCTTTAATGAGGAACACGTAACGCCCACCCTTTTCACGCATCTCCATTGTGTGATCCATGATGTGGGTCATGCCGGTGATCGCCTGTTTCTCGTGGTACTGAGAGCGGCTATAGGGTGGATTACCGAATGCGGCCCCGCCGATTGACTCCAGCATTTCCGCCCAATCCTGCACCAGCGCGTTATCTTCGGCGGTGTACCATACCGGGCATTTCGCGTTGTCGTCGTCAGCAAACAAGTCCAGAACTAATGGACCAAATAGTGCGTTGATCCCCCAAAAAAGCAGATCCGGTGTCCGCCACTGATCGCCAACCTCTTTCAGTTCGTGGGCTGGTTTGTTGCGCAGTGCCGCCAGAGCCTGGCAATATTTGTTTAACGTCATCCTCTGAACCCCTCTGGAATCGTTGTTTCAACCGGACCAAAAGCCATCACATCGCGCTTTTTCGCACCCCAGTCAGCTCGTTTAGGCCGTCCCTTCTGATCCCAGCGGGTAGCGCTTTGCAGATAGCTCTCGAATTTCTTCGGGCCGAACAGCGTTTCCGGTCGCATGTACTGGTACTGCTCGTCGTTCTCGTGCCAGTGCTCATGCTTCAGGTCGATAACCAGTTGCAGGTCTGCAACGCTGTATCCCTCACGCAGTCGGGCGCGGATGTTCTCCAGGGAAGTTTTTGACTTCTGGTACCGGGATCCGCTGATTTGGTTCAAATGGGTCAGAACCAAAATCGCCTGGTCGGTAATCACAACTTCAGGGTCTGGTTGCGCCGCAACCGGACAAGAGGGTTTTGAAGTTACTTGTGGATCTTGTGTTGATTTTACTGACGGATCCCCGCCAGATTCTGACGGGTCAAAACCGCCGTTTTTGCCGGATTTCGACGGGTCAGTTTTTGAGGTGTCAAATTTTGATGCGTCAGATTTTGATGTGTCAGAATCTGACAGTTGAGAAAATGCGGCAGCCTGAAGTTTCGCCACATTCAGGCGGTACACGTTCGAAGCATTACGGTTACCATTACGGCGCTGTGTACGCGTGAGCCAGCCATCTTTTTCAAGCTTAGCGATTGCCGTTCTGATAGTGCTCGGCCCTGCGCCAAGCTGGCGAGCAATAGTTTCAATGGACGGCCAGCACACGCCCTCATCGCTGCTGAAATCAGCGAGGCGGGCCATGATCGCGACACTAGACAACTTCATGCCCGACGCCGCGCAACCATCCCATACGTAGCCGGTTAATTTAGTGCTCATGATCGTCCGTTATCTCCCTGAACTTTTGCCTGAAATGCTCAAGTGGGCTGAAGCATTCATGTGGATAGCCATCGCGCAGGTAGATAACGCGCTGTGTTTCTGGCTCCCAGCGGATAACACGGACTGGCACTCCACGGTGGTCTTTGAACCTTCGGTTAAGTTCGCGCACAGGCGTTTTGCCCTCCGGTTGTAGACCCCCACAATTGAAACCGCCCTACTGTGGTTACACGGAACCCAGCGGTTTGATAATCTGCGTTCATACCGAAACAACGGAGTACCCGAAACCGGGATCATCCTGAGTTGCGGTAGACGGTTAAAAGCCGTTAAACTGCTCATGCGGATTATTTCTCCATACTCGAAGAGTTGTTCGCCAAGGCGCCCGGAGCTGCACACTCGCGGGCGTCACTCTTTTCAGCGACACAAAAAACTCGATAAAGAAGCGCTACGTGCTCCTGGAACTTCGCGATAACCTGATAGCTGTTTTCCTCAATCTGAGCGCGCTCATCTGCGTCAATCACCCCATCAGCCGTGGCTTTACGTACAAAATTAGAATGACGGCCTATCCATTCGATGGACTCCATCAGGCGCTGGTTGATATCGGCGTTATCCAGATCATCAACATCTGCCAGCGGTACAAATACGCCCTGAGAATGGCGCGCAACGGCATCAGCGATATGAGTTGAACCACCAGCACGTTGTAAAACCATTGCCCAGCCCAGTGGGAAGATCTGGTCGCCGTCAACACGAAGGCGGTTAAACAAGGCGTTCTCTGTCACGCCCAACCATTCCGCCGCCTCGGCATAACCACCAGGTAGATCGGTGATCGTTTTTTTTATCGCCGCCACCAGCCAGGCTGGCTGACGTTCGACTTTCCAAATAGGTTCGTTACCCACAGCTACCCCCTTATTCCTGTGGTTTGAGTTTTACTGAAGCATCGCTACGCTTTTCGTAAAGGTCGGGATGAAAAACCAATTTACCCCCGGTCCGATAGGCTGCTTCAGCTGCACGCCCTTTTGGGATAAGGCGACCAGTTCTATTACGCCACTGGTAAACAGCCTCGCTTGTGATTCCAAAAAATTCGGCAACCTTCTCAGTACTGCCGAAGTAGTTTTCAATGTCATCGGTTGTCATAACGCCTCCTTAGCTAAGTTTGATTAGATATTAATAACCAATCTAACTTTGGTCAATAAAAACTAAGATTGCTTAGCCTTTTAATTTGTTTATGGTGTTCAAATGGAAACTGTCGGTCAGCGCATCAAAGCTCTCAGGCGCATAACCAAAACCTCGCAGAAAGAACTGGGTAAGTTCTGCGGTGTAAGTGATGTGGCGGTTGGGTATTGGGAAAAAGACGTTAATGTGCCAGGCGGCGAGTCACTTGCGAAACTTGCAAAGTATTTCAACACATCAATTGATTACATTCTCTATGGCACTGAGTTTGAAGGCAATCTGATAACCAGGATGCGAAGGATTCCGGTGATATCTTGGGTTCAGGCTGGACAGTTTACAGAATGTAAAGCAGCAGAAGTTTTCAGTGAAGTAGATAAGTGGGTAGAGACATCACTCCGGGTAGGGGATAGTTCCTTTGCATTGGAGGTTAAAGGTGACTCGATGACAAACCCTAATGGGCTCCCGACAATCCCTGAAGGAGCAACAGTCATAGTAGATCCTGATGCAGAGCCACTTCATGGAAAGATAGTCGTAGCTAGGCTTGATGGGACAAACGAGGCTACTGTAAAAAAACTCGTCATCGATGGGCCTCAAAAGTTCTTAGTTCCCTTAAATCCACGCTATCCAAACATTTCAATTAACGGTAATTGCCTGATCATCGGAGTTGTCAAAGGCGTTCAGTACGAGCTTTAACCCACGTCTAACCTTCCTCTTAACATCAAGCTAAGAATAGTTTGGTTTTTTTTCTTGACCTAAAAGCTAAGTTAAGTTAGATTTTATTCATCAGCAGCGAACAGGCAGGACGCCCACGAAGTAGACGCCGGTGGCATATGAATAACCGGATGATTCGCAGGAAACAAAAAAGCGCCCTGATGGACGCTTCGCTCTTTAACAATCTGGATATTACCAACACATTTTTAGAAAGATCGTCTAAGTCGACGTGGCACCTGAACTGGCGGCATGGGTGGAACTTTATCCATTTTAAATTCACTTTTACACAATGGACAGTAATGAATGAAATACCCGCCCATAGAATGAGTGGTTGGACTTGGCTGAAGTATTGATAACTGGCTTTGCTGAAAACAACGCGGGCAAGCATTAATGGCAAATTGATCGTTACTTCCATCTATTAATGCTGAGTATACAAGCGTTCCTCCGGGGGTTTTCAATATCGAATATTCCTGCGTAGCTTTCTTAAAATCCTCTAAAACAGCAAGCTTCGAACGTAAAAGAGCGGCTTCATCTTCCTTTGCTCTAATAGCGTCTCCGAGAGAAAAACACTCCGCCTGCAGGGTAATCAGTTTGCTCTGGAGTTCAATTGTTGCCGCTTTAACTTCAGCATCCGTTTTCGCGTCATTGATAACTTTAGCGAGACCAGCAGTCTCCTTTATAGCGGCCATAGCCGCTGATAGTTCAGCGATCACTTTGAATACTCTGCTTAATGTTGGGGATATCTAGATTAACCGAATCCTTGTTGTTGGGGAATAGCAGGATCCACCGCGCCTGATGTGGCTAAAAGCAGGCCAAAGCAATAACAAGTAACTCCCTGTTCTGGCGGCCCGGTGTTTTCCCGTTTGTCCGGTAACCGCCAGCCTTTTTCAGGGCACAACAGAAAAGGGCATCACCGGGCGACGGGCTCATAACCCAATCCACCCGGGCAAGAGGATGGCGATTGCAGTCGCCGACAAATGCAGGTGCCCTTCTCTGTTGTGTATGGAGAAAGTTCGGCGGTTGCAGCCGCCTTAACGAGGGTAAAACCATGAGTAATGACCGCATGACCGTAGTGCCAGATTTTCTTGGCTTACTGGATACGAGTATGTTTATGAATAAATCAAATCGACACTGGACGCTGCCATGATTAAATTGTCTGTTGGCCTATAGTGTCATTAAGCAAATGAGACAGGGCTTGGAATATTAGTTTTGGCCTCATTAAAGCAATGAATTAACGCTAAAACATGCTAATCTCTCAATGACTTTGACAAAAAACTATCCATAACAGTAAGTTGCAATAAAAACGTACTACACAATACTATGAAGAGGGACTCATGTCATTTACAAGTAACGCATTAGCAAAGAGTATAGCAATACTATCCCCTATTCTTATGCTGGTCGCTTTGGGATCGATACTCATTCCTTTGACCTTAGAAATAAAAGATAAAGCCACTTCAATAGTAAATGTTTCACTACCTACATCTTATGATAAAAAAATAGATACAGATCATCTCATGAACGAAATAAGCACCTATAGGGATGAGATATTTCAGGTAAGAAACACGTTAAGTGCCTTAAAAAATACTTCAACCCTTACCCCAGATAATATACGAATAGAAGCGTTGGAAGTAAAAGTTGATGACATACAGAAAAAGATATCCGCGCTTAATAATATACTTGGAAATAGTCCTGAAAAAGCAATGGCTTTACCTCTCATGAAGAAAGATATGGAGTCATTGAGCACATCATTAAAAGTTATGAGTGATTACTCAGACAAACAGTTAGAACGATTTATAACATTATTTTATTGGATTATTGGTGTTCTAGCTGCAGGCATAATAAGCATAGCCGCAGGACTTTACTTTGGACTAAAGAAAACCAACTAACAATAACCAGCTAATAAACAATATCAAACTACCGGGTGCAGCCGGGATTGTATGGAGAAATATATGCTGAGCCTCGATTGTGTTCCCATCTCAACTTATTGCAAAGAGACTGGCGAAACCCCGGATGCCATCAACAAACGTGTGCAACGTGGAGTATGGCGTGAAGGGGTTCAGGTGCTAAAGGTCGACGGCGTTAAGGAAAGATGGATTGATCTTAATGAGGTTGCAAAATGGGCACGACAGAATCGCCTAAGCTCCCGCGCGGCGTAACCATCAGGAAACACCGCAACGGCGAAACCATCAATATTACTTTCACTTATAAAGGGGTTAAATGCCGTGAGCCCCTTTCTAATCTGGACGTAACTCCTAAAAACATCAAATACGCCGAGCGCACACTCGGCGAAATCCATAACAAGATCGAGAGGGGGACATTTGTTTATGCAGAATACTTTCCCCGTTCTACCCGGTTAAAAATTTTCGGCAACGCTGCCGCAGGCAAAACGGTGAAGATGTACCTGGACGAGTATCTGGTTATCTGTGAAACGAGAAAACTATCCCCTTCAACAATTGGTGGATATAAGAAATGCCGAAGCGCGCTGTCATCACTTCATATTTTTCCTGCAAGTGAGTTGACGCCGGCCGCGCTGAAGACATGGATCCAGAACCAGAAAACAACATTAAAGACTATCCGAAACCAACTGTCATTCCTGCGTTCAGCTTTGGATGAGGCGGTGACGGATGGTGTGCTTCAGATTAACCCTGTATCACTGGTAACAGCCTCCCGGTACCAAAGTGATAAATCGGAAGCAGAAAGCAGCTACGTGGTCGATCCGCTATCGCCCACTGAAGTTGATGCTTTGCTCGCTGCGGCAGGAAACAAGCAGTGGGAAAATCTTTTCCGGTTCGCCATACAAACAGGCCTACGCAGTTCTGAACTATGTGCTCTTCGTTGGCGTGATATCGACTTTATAGGGAGGACGGCCCACGTTCAGAACGCCAGCGTAGTTGGCGTCATCAAAGGAACAAAAACTAAGGCCGGTACACGGAAAGTAGAACTGACTGAAGAGGCATTGGCAGCTTTAGCCAGCCAGAAACTGTTCACTTTTATGAAGGATGAAGCGATATTCGAAGATCCAAAAAGTAACAAACCATGGGCTAGTGCTGACGCAATTAGAAAAAAAGCATGGGTTCCAACACTACGAAAGGCTGGGATTCGTTACCGTAATCCATATCAGACACGTCATACCTTCGCTACTCGCCTGATAAGTCGGGGAGTTAACCTATTCTGGTTGGCAACGCAAATGGGACACAAAGGTCCAGAAATGTTATTTCGACATTACGGTTCATATCTCAAAGAGTATGATGGAAATACATCTTTAAACATAAAAAACAAACAGTAATTTAGATAACACTAATGGCCATCATAGGCCATTAGTTATATCAATGTGTTTTGAATAGCGTAACTCTCAATACCATAATGAGTTACTAATACTGATAAAAACTTATCTTTTGAAGATAAAACATCATCCAACATATTTCTCCGCACTAAAGAGACAAAAAGAGCTGCTGCTCTAGCTTGGCAATTAATAGACTTCGCTGGATTAAATTCAATATCAGTAAAGCCATCAAAATTTAATAAATGGAGAGCCAAGGTTTTATTTTGGTTAAGCGCACTTAAATATAACCAATCATAAAAAGCCGTTCTGGGAATAAGGGGCCATATAGTATTATAAAATTTGAAATTAACCAGACTCCCTGACTCCTTCAATCTCATATCTTTCTTAGCCTCTACAGAGCTTTTGTCTAAGATATCGACATATGGTCCTCCCATTTCAAATACTTTACTTGCCTGAAATGCAGATTCAACGGTAAACTCTTTGCCAAGTTTTTTTGTCTTTATTCTTAGATTAAAGGCACTAAGTTCTACTCCTAGCTCATCCTCAGATTTACTAGAAATCTCCAACAAAGAGTTCACCCCCTGCTCATTCGCAGCTGCATGTAATGCCCTGATCGATTTTTGCTTTTGCGTTTTAGACATTCCTGGTGCCCAAGGGAAGTCTACATCCTTCGTAACGGATAGTACATTACCGGCATTTGTAGGGATGAAAACAGGTCTAACGGCCATAACTTATCCTAAATAATAGTGCCTCTGAGAGTAGAGTGTTCTACCATTAAGATTAGCATAATATCTCTGATGTGTCTGGGGATATAGTCCTTTGAAATGTTCAGCAGATTGTTTGTTAGGGTGAAATGTATTTACAATATATGATGGGTCAATTTTTTCAAACACCAGCACTTCAGCTTGAACATCCGTTGTATATTCAGAAGGAAGGTTTGCATCTCTCTGAATGCCAAACACCTCATCTGAAAACAAAGCACTAAATGCCACATTCCCTTTCATTAACTCAAGATCGTTAAAACGAACATTATTTGATGCTGCGTTAGTGGGGTAAAATGCGCAATTCTTAGTCCAAAGAATGGATGGATTAATCTCTAATATGACCCAGTTACCAGGTTTTAAGCTCCTATATTTCCAAAACATTTTTGCATTAGGGAAACTTATCGACAAACATATCGCATCTAAATGCCCATCGATCCTATCTTCATCGTTGAAATCATAGCTATATTCATTCACTTCATCATCGAGCTCTGAACGTGATAAAAGACCATTTTCTAAAATAGAAGATAGATTGTCGCTATGTGTAAAATGAAACAGTCTAGTAATATTACGTTGTTGAATTACTTCCTGAAGTGTCATTCTCTACATCCATTTGATTGATAAAACAACATACTGAAAATATCATACAAAAAAAGTATCCTCAAAGGGTACGTATGTGATCAGCTTCAAAATAAAACAGTAAATTACAGTTAGTTACCGAGAGTTGGGCGCGGGTTCAACTCCCGCCAGCC